>CAKRKX010000057.1 GCA_934358675.1 uncultured Agathobacter sp.
CTGTGATATCGGCATCAAGGATACCTACTTTGTATCCTGCTTTTGACATCTGGGTTGCAAGCGAAGCGGTCACAAATGATTTACCGACGCCTCCCTTACCGCTGACAACTCCGATTACGTGTTTTACATCTGAGTATGCATTCATCGGCTCCTGCATACTCTGTGGATTCTGCTTGCTTGGGCATCCCTCGCAACTTTCTTTGCTGCATGTAGATGCGCCGCTGCAACTTGTATTTTCCGGCATTTTATTTTCTCTCCTTTTCCTTATTTTTTATATAATAAGCCTCCCCCAAACATTCGCAAAACCGCACGATGTAACCATCGCGCTTTCTCGTTACTCCGTAACTAATTTTGCTCATGTGTGGGGCGGTGACTCTATTCGAGCCACCTGGCGAATAAAAATCACAGATTTCCTTATGCAAGCATAAAAATCTGCTCTTCTTATTCTTAGAGGCTAAATAGTCATCTTGTTAATACAGACTTCCAAACCGCGAGAACGGATAGTAGATCATGTATGCTTTTCCGATAATCTCGTCCTTGGTCACGTATGTATTATTCCAGTATCTTGCATCATAGGAGTCATTACGGTTGTCTCCCATGACAAAATAACAATCCTCCGGCACGTCATATTCAAACGGTCCGGTCGCAATCACCCAGTCTTCCTTGAGGTAATCCTCCTCCAGCGGCACTTCCGAATCATTGATGTATACCTTTGCATCCTTGATCGTCACTTTCTCTCCCGGCAGTCCGATGATACGCTTGACATATTTTTCAGACTCATCATCCGGGAAATTGAATATGATGATATCTCCTCGCTTCGGCTCCGTGAAATTGTACGCAATGCGAAAACCGAACAGATCGTCTCCCGGCTCGATCGTGTGCTCCATGGAGCCGGTCGGAACCGTTGCATTGATGATCACAAAATTCTTCAAAAACGCTGCCAAAGCGATCGCAACCACAAACGGTATACACCAGCTCAGCACTTCATGCAGTATAGGATGCTTTTTCGGCTTCTCCTCCTTCGGTGGCATTTCCATCTCAACCGTGCCCGGGTTCAGATCCTCAACCTCTATCTTCTCATCTCTCTTATCGTCTCTCTTATCACTCATACTTCCCTACTCTCTTGGCATAAACCACCAGTTAATAAAATCATCCCTATGGAACTCAAAGCCGATCAATCCCAGTTCCGCACGTTCCCTGTTCGTCAGACGACTCTCGATAAACTCGTTCACCGAGATCGCAAAATCATTCTCCAGACACCATGTTGCCTGCACCGTCGCAATCTTCGACGGATCCCAGTCATCCACGAACGAGCCGCCGAAATCGACGATCTTGCTCCATCCATGGTGGGAATTGATGATGCGCTGCTTGATATTCTCCAGAATCACCGCCATCATCGCATGCACTTTCGGATGATACATCACCGGCTCCAACATCTTATATAACCGATGATCCTTATTTAATAGAATATCCAATGTACTGCCCTGATTATTCGTCACAAGGCAAAAGATATCATCATAACCGATCGTTGACGGATACAGGCTGTACGAATTCCGGTACGGCACAACACTCCGGATCATATGGAAATCCACAACCATATCGTCATATAAGATTCCCGGATACTCACTGATGACGTAGCGCTGCGACTTGCGGTACGGCGCCATCATCTGACAGAAGATGTCCCGGTTCTTCTCAAACACGATCAATTTATTTTCCTTCAAAAAGCGTCGAAAGTCAATCGGGTGATTCACTCTGTAATACTCAAACAGTCCCTTGCTGATAAAAGCGATACGAATCACCTTACCCGCAAAGCCCTGCACGATCGTCTCGATCGGCAGCTCGATCGATCTGCCTTTCAGATAGACATCCACGCCGACCGCTTTCCCGAGAAGTGTCATCTCCTCCTCATACTCGGTGAGCACAGGCTGGCTTCCGTCGTTCAGGTACTGGTTCAGATTCATTGGATTCTGTGCAAATGCCTTTAAAACATGCTGTCCGATGATTCTTCGCAGTTCCTTTAATTTCTCGTCATGTGCCACTCCGTCACGCGTCATGCGCGGTGTCAGAAACGGCTTTTTGATGTTCAGGTGAAACGTCATATGACGAAGCCATTCCGGTTTAAGCCCGAGCGCATCCGGATCATCCATCACCTTCAGTCCCTGCTGATACAGACACGATTCTCCGATCAGCGCCTTATGCTTGGAATTGTAGATCCACAGATACCCTTCCATCAGCTCGTCGAGGATCCGTATCGAGATGATGCCGAGCACATCCGCAAACGGATTGTCGAGGATCCGGTTGGAATCGTAAAGTACCTCACGCCTTTGATCATAGATCACCTCGATTGGAAACGGCTGATACAGCATGCATTTGCGGATGCCGCCGACCAGTGTCTGCATCGTCAGCTTCATCGCATATTTCGGTTTCAGCACGAGTGTGATCTTCGAACCGGATTCCTCACGGTTGCTGTTCACATACTCAATCGTGTCCGAGCCCTCCAGCCACTTCGCCATCACCGGCTCTAAGGATTCTTTGTTGGTAATGTTCCACGCCGTGTTCACACACTTGTCTTTCTTCGATTCGATCAGGATTGCCCGCGCCACCATAAAGCAGGAGATCATTCCCACGCCGTAGCGCGCGATCGGCTCATACTGCAGCCTCTGTATCGCGAAATCTTCGCTTTTGTAATAACTCTGCCCGATTTTGGAGACATATTTCTCAATATCCCCGCCGTTCATTCCGATGCCGTTGTCCTCGATCGTCAATCGCTGATTCAGTGAACTGTACGTGATACGGATCTTCGCATGAAACGGTTCACGCATGGAATTGAGCGCACGAGCCTCCTCCATCTCGAGGAATTCCGTTCCCCAGCTCCACTCGAATGCCGCCCGGGTGTTGCATGCATCCAACGCATTTTGCAACAGTTCCCGGATGTACACCTCCGTGTCCCCGTAGAACTGCGGGCTGGCAAACGTCGCTATCATGTTGTCCTGATTCAAGTCAATGCGACATTGGTTCATAGTTCACCTTCAAATTAAAGTTCATCCTCATTGAGCAGAACCGCCTGCACCAGAAAACGATTCTGCGATTTGCCCTGGATACAGGTCGAAAGCGTCAGAATATGGCTCTCCGGTGTCGCCTGTACCTCGCTGCGCACATTCGCGCTGCTTTCGGCTTGTTGATATATTTTATCCAGATAATTCTGCCGACCGTCCTCAGTCGTGAAATCGTTGGAATACAGGATGTGCAGATTATCGCTCGTATATGCCGCCATAATCTCGTACACAAGCACCTTGTCCTCCAGATACACATAAATATACGGACAGTTTGCGAAAAAAGCAGAGTCTTCAAAATAATGAAGCGTCGCAAACATCGTGTCGTTGCGCATATTGTGTCCGTACACGACCGTATCGAAATCGGTAAAATCTTTACTGTTTATTTTCTCTGTATAAATGCATCCCGGATACCCCTTGGTTCCGTTCATATTGTACTGCAGATAATACGCGTCATCCGTCGCATTCTGCAGGATCGGATAATCGATGTTCGTTCCCGGAATCGCGATCCACGCATAGATGTCCGGGTTGACCGCATGAAGCGCATCCCAGTCAAACTCTTTCTGCGGCACGCTGATTCCAAGCTGACTCAAAACCGAATCATCTGTATTCTGCGTATCCTCCTGCGTGTCAGCAGGCTGTGCAGTATCCTCTGTGCCGGCTGGCACATTGATTGCGTTATCGTTCATGGAATCCTGCAGCCGGTTTACCTGCGCTGCCAGATCCTCATACTGCTTCTGTGCCGTATTCTCCACATACCAGTTGCGAAAGAGTACGCCCACCACAGCCAGAAGTACGATCAGAAGTATGACCGTAAAAAGCTTATAGATGTTAAATTCCTTTTTCTTCTTTATCTCTTTTGTTCTCTTTGTCGGATTCTGTTTCTCGTTCATGATCCACACCTTTTCCTAACACTATTCAAAGGCGGCAGATTCCTTTCCACCGCCTTTGTCAAGCTGCGGGCCTTACCGTAGATCCCGCATAGACCTTATACATGCATCAAAATTGTATCCAGTGTTTTATCTGTTTGCGTGTGCCTTTTTGCCACAGACTGCGATGCCTGCAAGTGCAAACACTGCAACGATCGGCAGTGCCGGTAAAGACGCACCGGTCTTTGGTGAAAGAACTCCTGCAGAAGTTGTTCCGCCAGAGGCCGTTCCT
Organism: uncultured Agathobacter sp.; assembly: GCA_934358675.1. Lineage (GTDB taxonomy): Bacteria > Bacillota > Clostridia > Lachnospirales > Lachnospiraceae > Roseburia. Next base: position 4,215 of record CAKRKX010000057.1, read on the forward strand.
CCGTTCGATGAGGACGTTCCCACTACGGAATGACGTCCGTCTTTGTATCCCTGGTTGTAACTGTCAGAATCACGATCCGGGTAATTCACCGTCACATTCTGTTTTACATTAACAGGATTGTTCTGGTTATTACTCTGGTTGTTGCTCTGATTGTTACTGTTGCTGCTGTTACTACTATTGCTGTTACTCTGGTTGTTGCTCTGTGACGGACCGTTCTTATTGTTACTGTTGGTATTGTTCTCCGTGCTGTTCGTATTGTTGTTCGAATTGTTATTGCTGTCCGACTGATTCTTAGAAGGATCGCTGGTCGGCACACTCACACTGTTCGGATACTGTACGACAGCAACCGGTGAGAGCGAATACAATGTTACGGTAACTTTTCCGTCGCTTGTCACGCTGCTCGGCTTAATGATCTCCCACTTTCCGTTACCATACTGGTGTACAACATAAACGGAATAACCGTTTATGATGGATTTCGGGTCAATACTCAGTGTAACCTTAATGCCTTTGCTCATATCGACACTCTTGTCGACTGACAGATCAGACATACCGATCACCTCAGCCTGCGAACTGACCGTTTTGATCACTTCGTTCACGCTGTTTACTTTACTTGCGTCCACTTTCTTCTTGGTCACATTGTAAATCTGATTATTGCTTCCGGTCACAGCAGCCTGCTGTAACTTGCTGTCCCATTCCTGTGCCTTCTGGTCCAAAGCGTTGTCCGGCAACGGTGATGGCGCTGCATATACCGTTGTTCCCATCATGAGAACAAGCAGCATTGCAAGTACTCCCATAAGCATTTTCTTCCTCGGTATCGCCTCCTTTCTTGTTCTCATTTGCATGTAGTATCTATCATATCAAGTGCGCGCGCACTGGATACCTTATTCATCCGCCGCTTCCACCGGCGTATAGAATATCTGGATCAGAAGCTTTTGCATCGCATCCTCATCCACATGATATTCCTCATATTGTTCCTCCCCGATCACTGTCTCCCCCGGAACCGTGTACATCTGGTTCCCGGAAAAAGCATAATTCATCAGCTCCGTGATCAGGCTTGTAAAATCCACGCTCGTGACCAGATAGTCCGAGATGGAATCATACACATCCACAACGCGGGACGAATCCCCTGCTGCGATCGCATGCAGCTTATCAAAATAAGCAACGATATATTGTTCCTGACGGCACAGACGATCCGTCGCGCTGTCATATTCATCCAGATCTCTCGAACGGAGATAGCAGTATGCCTCATCTCCGCTCAGTGTCACATCTTTGCCTTTTTTCAGTCTGACACCTCTGTCTTTATTGGTAATATTCTGCAAAACCGTGACATCCACGCCGCCGATCGCGTCGTTCATCTGCGGAATCGCGCCCATATTCATGGCGAGATAACCGCTGATCGGGATATTATCGAAAAGCTTTGAGACCGCATCCACACTTCGCGTGCAGCTGAGCCTTTTGCCGTCTCCGAACGCATGCTGCAGGCAGATCTGCGACTGAATACTTCCCAGATCATTGCCCTTCTCATCGCACAAAGCGATGTCCGTGATCGTATTTCGGTTGATCGACACAACTTTGAGTGTCTGGCTTGCTGAATCCACCACTAGCAGAAACATCGCATCCGACTGTCCACCGCTGTTGTAATCCTTTGCCTTTGCGACTTTCTCGTCGGTGTCGATTCCCATCATCAGATAGGATCTTATATTGTGATTGTACTGGTACTGCTTTCCCTCATAGGTGATCGTACCTTCCTGCCACTTCTCCTGATCTCCGGCATTCGCATCGGCTGCCGGTGCATCCGGCGCCTCCGCCTGTGGCACATCATCCGCAACATCGTGCCTTCCGGCATTCTGTGCCTTTGTCTTTACGCCGACCACAATGATCAGCACAAAGATGACCGCCATCGCACCGGATATAAAATATAAGGCGTTATGCAGTTTTTGTGACGGTTCATTCTTTTTCTTCATTCTTCGGCTTTCGCTTCTTCCTTATTTCCATAATAGCTGCCATAATAGCTGCCGTAATAGCCGCCATAATAGCTGTTCTTCTTCATCTTAACCTTATTCAAGACCGCACCGAGCACACGCACGCCGGAAGCCTCCAGCTGCTTCTTGACATTCATGATCAGACGACCTCTCGCCATACCCTGTGCGATCACAAGGATTGCGCCATCACAATGCTTGGCAATCACCGCCGCATCGATGGCAGCACCGATCGGTGCACAATCCAGCAACACATAATTAAAATGTTCTCTTCCAAACCGCAGCAGCTCCTCAAAATACTTCTTCTCAAGGATCTCGGTCGGGTTCGGCACCGACGGTCCCGCAAAGATCATAAACATTCCTGGGATCTCCGTTCCGTAAAGCACGTCCTCCAGCTTCTTCTGTCCCGATAGAAAATGCGACAATCCATAGATTTCGCTTCCGTCTGTGGAAGTTGCACGAAGGCGTCCGACATACACTGATTTACGCATATCGGTATCGATCAAAAGCACACGCTTTCCGGATTCCGTCAGCGAGCGTGCCAGATCGAGCGTCACCGTACTCTTGCCCTCATTCGGCAAAGCCGATGTGACAACGATCGTGCGAATATCGTCTCCGCAGAACTGGATGTTCGTCTTCAGTGCACGCAGAGACTCTTTCATTGTATATTTCTGTTCTCGTAATTTACCGAATCTAACTGATTTCATTGCGTTATGCCTTCTTCTTTCTCTTACGCGCTTTCTTGCGCTCCTTCTTGTTCTCGCCGTCGTACTCCGTCTCCTCAAGCGGAAGCGTTCCGAGTACATTCAGACCAAGCTTTTTCTCCACATCCTCTGCGTTCATGATCGTATCATTGAACAGGTAGGAGATCACAATAATTCCCGACGCAAGCAGAAGGCCGAGCATTCCGCCGATCGCAGTATTCTTAAACACACTCGGGCTGACCGCCGCGCCGTCCGTGTAACCCCACTGGATCACGTTCGGCGGATCCTGATCCATCTTCTCCGCGATAAACACCGCACCGACATTCGCGATCTCGTCCGCGATCGTCTTGGCCATCGTCGGATTCTTGTCCCGCACCGTAATTTTAAGAATACGGGAATTGGACGGATTCTCCAGTGTAATCTTGCTTTCCAGTGACTCGTATGTCTCATTCAGACTCAGATTCGAGATTACCTGCTCCAATACCGGACGTCCCTTGACAACAACCATGTAGTCGTTGGTCAGACTCGTGCCCGCCTGAATATCGGCAAGGCTTGTAATCGAAGTGCTTTTTGACAGCACGTACAGCTCCGACACCGATTCATACTGCGGCACAATAAGGAAACGGCTTGCTGCATACGCAATCCCCGCTCCGAGTACCAAAGCAAGCAGGATCAGTTTCCAGAACGATACAAGTTCTAAAAACAGGTCTTTTAAGTCAATTTCTATTTCGTCATTGTCCATCGGTTGTATGTTATCCATGGTATCTCCTAAACTATCGGTCGTTGATCACTCTACATCATCCGCAAGAATCTTCTCCGGATTCTTTGTAAAAAGCGATCTCACATAATCTTCATCGTATTTCTTTGCAAGCAGCTTCCTGCAATCCGCCATATGGCAGGCGCGGTTCTTAACCCCATGGCTGTCCGATGCGATCACATCCACATAGCCCTCCCGCAGCATCTTCTTGCAATATTTCTTCGAGGCACGCCCCTCGAGTCCGAGTACGGCATCCGCATTCAGCTGGATCCATGCGCCCAGCTCGCGAAGCTGCGCCGCATGCTCGAGATCTTCTGTCATACATTCATAGCGCTCCGCATGTGCGATCACCGGAATGTATCCATGAAGCACCATCTCCTGCGTCATCTGATAGATATAGCCATACTCCGTCGCATGCGAATATTCACTCAACACATAATGAGAGCCCGCCAGTGTCCGGCATCGTCCGCTCTCCATCGCCTCCACAATCTGCCCGTTCACGTGATACTCCGTGCCGAGTCCCAGCCCGATTCCAAGCTTCTGCGCATACTGCTGCAGGAGTTCGAAATGCTCCTCGATCATCTCCTTCGGGTAGGCGAACATTCCGTGTCGGTAATGCGGGGTGAGAATGATCGCCTCAATGCCCTGCGCACGCGCTTCCTGGAGCATCGCAACCGATTCTTCAATTGTCTTCGGGCCATCGTCGACTCCATAGAGAAGATGGCAATGGATATCGATCATCAGATACACCTCACCCAATTGTATAGTTAGATATTATTATACTATATCGACACTTTTTGTGCAATGTTTGAGCCCTTCGATCCGACCGGACTTCTTGTATGAAATTCAATGCCGAAGATAAAAACAGACCGGTAACGTCCGGGATTCTCCCCGGACGTACCAGCCTGTTCTTGTCTTCTATATTTTTTCAATTTTAATTAACGGATCAGGTTGTCTGCCATCTGGTTCATGAACGCATAATCTTCGGTATCCTGATCCACTTCCCAGATAATGATGCCGCCGATATTCGCCTCATTGATGTAATCCAGCTTCTTCTGCAGTGTCAGATGATCCTCGTAGGTGAGGAACCACTTGTAATACTTTGAAGCATCATCATCATTGTACGCATACACAGCGCCAGCCTCGTCATCATGGGCAAAATGCCAGCCTTTGCCACCTTCATCAAAGCTTTCATCCATCTTCCAGCACGCGCCGTCCTTCTTTAAGGTATAGCCGCTTCTCGCCTCTTCCTCAAACGCTTTCAGATCGCGCTCCGTCACCGGAACACTCGATGCGCGGTAGGTATCACACGGTGCACCCACGATCTGCTTGGGATTCATCTCCTTCATCGGGAAAGAGAGCGCATAAAAAGGCGTTCCGATGCAAAGCTTCTCCGCCGGAATACCAAGCTCTGCAAAATAGTCCACCACTTTTTTCGTATCGACAAAGCTTGTGTGATGTCCTGTCACACCGTCCCACACGCCGCTCATATCATAGCTCATAATATTGATGCGATCCATATGTCTGACTGCATCCGCCCAATTCTGAAGCGGAAGGATCGTTGTCGTCGATCCGGCACAGCATGCGGTCAGTTTCTTGACCCCTGCGCCAAATTCCGCATCCATCGCCACTCTTAAATCCGCCATCAATGCCGTAAAATTCGCAGCATCTTCCTCGACCGTTCCCCAGATCGGACAGCCCTCATCATGGTCCGGATCTGCCGGGTCCGGAAGTCGCTCACCCGCGGTACTGCATCCCGGATACTCCCAGTCAATATCAATTCCGCCGGTCCAGGTATGCTCTTTCATGAAATCGATACAGCTCTGCACGAAAGAAGCTCGACCTTCCTTTGTGTACGCCATCTCGGAAAAATAGCCACATCTTGCCCATCCACCGATGGAAAGCATGATCTCCACATCCGGATAGCGCTTCGCAAACACTTCGTACTGTGCGAAATGATTGCGCGGTATCGACGGATCGATCGCACTTGGTGCCTGATCCTCCATATCGTTTTTCTGACACATGGACTTGATCGTAAATTCGGTGCGCGGTGCCTCCCCGCGGTCTCTTCTCTCAAAGGAAGTCTCTGTAGTTCCGTCCGCCGGAGCCACCTGCCAGAATGCATGCTTGATGTTTGTCACACAGTCCCACGGAATGCCGGCAACTTCCCCTGATTGTTCTGCCGGTAAGCGGTCAAGATTCCAGTTTGCAAAGTAAACACTGATTTCTTTTTTGTTCTTATTCAACTTGTTGTCCCCCCAATACTTTAATTCCATTATTGTTTATGATAGCATCTTTTTCAGCATACAAATATTGCAATTTATGTGCTTTTTTGTTCAATCATGTCATTGGCACAAACTTTATTTATCTTGTCCACGATGATAAAATGCGTTACTATAGAGTTAATGAAACAAGTGATTTCCATGCCTTTTTGAACAGGCGTAATTATTGCCTTAATCCGATTAAACAAGGGGGATCGCGCAATGGAAACAGAACGGAAAATGAATGAGAAAGTAAAATATAAACTTGCAGATGCCATGAAAGAATGCATGAAAGCTGCTCCGGTCGAGAAGATCACCGTCAAGGAAATCGCGGAAGCCTGCGGCGTCACCCGTCAGACCTTCTATCGCAATTTTCAGGATAAATATGATCTCATCAATTGGTATTTTGACAAAATTCTTCTCGAATCGTTCGAGCACATGGGAGAAGGCAAGACCGTCTACGAAAGCCTTGTAAACAAATTCCATTATATTCAGGAAGAAAAGCTCTTCTTTAAGGCCGCATTCAAAAACGATGAGCAAAACTGCCTGCGTGACCATGATTTCGAACTGATCCTCGCTTTCTACACACATCAGATCGAGGAGCGCACGAATCGCAAGATCCCGCAGCACTTGCAGTTCCAGCTTGAAATGTACTGTCAGGGTTCGATCTATATGACCGTACAGTGGGTGCTCGGCTACCGCAAGGACAGCCCGGAAGAACTGGCGCGTTTTCTGACGGATGCGATGCCGCAGGAACTTGCAGAAGTGTTTCGTGGGGTAGGGTTACTTTAGACAAAACAAAGAGAAGCCGCCTATGACCTGCATAGGCAGCTTCTCTTTTGCATTAGAAGAATTTACATGAGCTTACGGAACAAAGCTTTAAGGTCTTCCACACTGGCATCTTTCGGGTTACCCGGTGCGCATGCATCTGCGTGAGCAGACTCAGCAAGGAAATCCAGATCCTCTTCCTTAAGAGCTTCTAACTTTGTCGGGATTCCCACATCAACGGAAAGCTTCTGTACTGCATCAACGGCAGCCTTGCGGTACTCTTCCACTGACATATCATCAACGCCTTTTACGCCCATCGCACGAGCGATCTCACGATACTTCTCACCGGTGCAGTCTGCATTGTACTCCATTACGATTGGAAGCATCATTGCACATGCAACACCGTGTGGTGTGTCATAGACAGCACCGAGTGTATGTGCCATAGAATGTGCGATTCCAAGACCTACGTTTGAGAAGCCCATTCCTGCGATGTACTGGCCCAAAGCCATGCCCTCGCGTCCTTCCTTCTCATTTGCAACGGCGCTTCTTAATGACTTGGAAATGATCTCAATCGCTTTCAGGTGGAACATATCGGTCATCTCCCAGGCAGCCTTTGTTGTATATCCCTCGATCGCATGTGTCAAAGCGTCCATACCGGTAGAAGCGGTCAGTCCCTTCGGCATAGAAGACATCATATCCGGGTCAACGATTGCGATCACCGGCATATCATGCGGGTCAACGCATACGAATTTTCTCTTTTTCTCAACATCGGTAATAACGTAGTTGATCGTTACCTCTGCTGCGGTTCCGGCTGTCGTTGGTACTGCAATGATCGGAACGCAAGGCTTCTTTGTCGGAGCAACACCCTCAAGGCTTCTTACATCCTCAAACTCAGGGTTTGCGATAATGATTCCGATGGCCTTGGAAGTATCCATAGAAGATCCGCCACCGATCGCTATCAGATAATCAGCTTCTGCATCCTTGAATGCCTGTACCCCGTGCTGTACGTTCTGGATGGTCGGATTTGCTTTGATATCGGAATAAACTTCATATGCAAGTCCATTCTCGTCAAGAATATCGGTCACTTTCTTGGTTACTCCGAACTTGATCAGATCCGGGTCGGAGCAGACGAACGCTTTCTTGAACGCACGCGCCTTAGCCTCTGTTGCGATCTCCTTGATTGCCCCCGCACCATGATAAGAAGTCTCATTCAACATAATTCTGTTTGCCATAATAAAATCTCTCCTTTTCCTGTAGTTTTTGATACTTCTATTGTAGCAATCGCAACGCTTCCGCGTAAGTTACAAAATTGTCAATGTGTAACAATTCCGGTAAAAATCAGAAAATATCTTTGTGTGGTTATAACCACCGAATTTGTTTTTTGCGTTCGCTATAATGAGCTCACAAATCAACGAAAGACAAAAAATAAAAAAGCAAAGACATCATAAAGGAGATTTTATAAATGGATAACAAAATGTTTTGTTTTCAGTGTGAGCAGACCGCCGGATGCAGCGGCTGCATGGGAAATGCGGGTGTGTGCGGCAAGAGTGCCGAGACAGCGGCTTTACAGGATGAACTGACCGGAGCTCTCATCGGACTGGCACGTGCATGTGAGAACAACGCCAAAACCGATGCGACCGACCGCATTATAATGGAAGGATTATTCACCACCATTACCAACGTAAATTTCAACGACGATACCCTCCGCGCGATGATCGCCCGCGTCCGCGAGGAGAAATTCCGCATCGTTCCGGGCTGTGCCAACTGCGCATCCCCTTGCGGCAACACCGATGATTTTGATATGAAGCAGATCTGGGAAGCGGACGAGGACATCCGTTCCTTAAAATCGCTGATCCTCTTTGGTATCCGCGGCATGTCGGCATACGCTTACCACGCTCTGATGCTCGGTTACCGTGATGAGACGGTCAACGCCTTTTTCTATAAGGCACTGTCGGTCATCAGCTACGATTACGAGATGGAAGAACTGCTTCCGATCGTGCTTGAGGTCGGCGAAGTCAACTTCCGCTGCATGGAGCTTCTTGACACCGCCAACACAACGAGCTACGGCACACCGGTTCCGACACGCGTACCGCTTATGATCGAGAAGGGACCGTTTATCGTTGTCAGCGGACACGACCTCAAGGATCTCGAGCTTCTGTTACAGCAGACCGAGGGAGAAGGCATCAACATCTACACCCACGGCGAGATGCTTCCGGCACACGCTTATCCGGGACTCAAGAAATACGCGCATCTCAAAGGCAATTTCGGTACGGCATGGCAGAACCAGCAGAAGGAATTTGACGGTGTTCCGGGCGCATTCCTTTTTACAACAAACTGCCTGATGCCGGTGAAGCCGGGCTACGCAGACCGCGTGTTTACCACAGAGGTGGTGTCCTACCCGAACATTATCCACATCGGAGAGGATAAAGATTTCACACCGGTGATTGAAAAAGCCTTAAGTCTCGGCGGCTACAGCGAGGATCAGCAGCGCACCGGTATCAACGGCGGCTCCTTTGTGACAACCGGATTCGGTCACGGAACCGTGCTCGGTGTTGCCGATCAGGTGATCGACGCGGTAAAGTCCGGCGCGATCAGCCACTTCTTCCTTGTCGGCGGATGCGACGGTGCCCGCCCGGGACGAAACTACTACACCGAATTTGTAAAGCAGACTCCAAAGGATTCCGTCATCCTCACGCTTGCCTGCGGCAAATATCGATTTAACGATCTCGACCTTGGGGAGATCGGCGGACTGCCGAGAATTATGGATATGGGACAGTGCAATGACGCTTTTTCCGCGATCAAGGTGGCGGTAGCGCTTGCCAAAGCGTTTGAGTGCGACGTGAACGAGCTTCCGCTCTCCATGATCCTGTCGTGGTACGAGCAGAAAGCAGTATGTATCCTCTTAACACTGCTGCACCTCGGCATCAAAAATATCTATCTCGGTCCGACACTTCCGGCATTTATCTCGCCGAACGTATTGCAGTATCTGGTGGACAACTACCACATCTCTCCGATCAGCACACCGGAAGAAGATTTAAAAAAAATTTTGGGATAATCAATAAGATAATAGATCACGCGCCCCAGGCATGACCTATCACCTGTCAAAGCCGATCGATCAGCCGCAGCTGTATCATGTGCTCTCAACCTATATTGTAGATCGATAAGTAAGACGATTCACCTTAATACCGTTCCTCAAAATTTGAATCCTGCTCCAGCGGAACCGACTTTGCATCCAGACGCTCGATCCAGATGTAAGTACGGTTCTGCAGGAAAATGATCAGTTCATCGATCAGCTCCTCGTAACCCTGCGCCTCCATCTCAACCGTTCCGTCCGGCAGATTGCGCACCCATCCGGTCAAGCCCAGCTGATTGGCTTTGTTGACCGCATAGTAGCGGAATCCCACTCCCTGTACGCGTCCGTAGAACAGGATATGTTTTCTTATCTTTGTCTGCATACCGTCGCTTCCTTTATGCTTATTTCCAAACCATTGGTGCCATCTCATAACCTATGAGATCAAAAACTTGATCTCTGCGAAAAATTCACGCAGCATGTTATTCGGCAGATACAGCCGCATCGATCCCGCGGAGATTCCACATGCATCGGTCAGTCCCTTCTTATGTGCGATCTGCAATGCGCGGAACATATGAAAATCGTTGGTGACAATGCCGACCGAAGCGCCTTTTCGCATGTGCTGCATACTGTTTGTGATGTTCTCTTCCGTCGTCGTGGACTCCGGTTCGATGACAAGCTGAACCTCGGATATTCCCTGCCGGATCATATAATCCGCCATCCCCTGTGCCTCCGCCATCGTTTCATTGGCGCCCTGTCCACCGGACAGAATGCAGTAGGTATCCGGATTCTGCTCCAAATACTCAATCGCACGATCCAGACGGTATTTCAGTACCGGGCTCGGGCCGTCCTCATACACCTGCGCTCCGAGCACAATGATATAATCCAGCCTGTCCTCCCCCTGATCGTTCATGTGGCTGATCACACATCCTTCCACGATAAGAAACGCGACAAAACCAAGTACCACGATTCCCGTAAGTACTCTCCTGATCCATACCGGAACTTTCCGCCACACTCTGTAATGCAGTGAAATTCCAAACAACACCAGCACAACTGCGATCGCGATCCAAACCACAAAAAACATGGTTCCCGATCCGGTTGCCCGCACGACCGCGCCGTAGATCAGGCTCAATGTCGCCAAAAGATATAAGATTAATTCTGTAATTCTCATAATTCGTATTCCTTCTATAATTTGTTCTTATATATCCACTATACTATAAATTAAGTGATTTGCAAACAAAAAAAGACATCTTCCGCATTGCTGCCGAAAGATGTCTTCCATTTTCTCTTATAACATATTTACAAACATCTGATGGATCTGCCGATCCTCATCCAGCTCCGGATGAAAGGCAAATGCAAGCTGCTTACCGTAGCGGACACCAACGATATGTCCGTCCACCACCGACAAGACCTCCACGCCTTCCTCAACGGATTCCACATACGGTGCCCGGATAAAAGACATTGGCACTGTGCCGATGCCTTTGACATCTGCATCCGTGTGGAAACTTCCGAGCTGTCTGCCGTATGCATTGCGTTTTACCTGCATCGGAATCGTTCCGAAATGTTCCTTAGAACCAAGCAGGATCATTCCCGCGCAGGTTGCAAGTACCGGCATTCCCTCACGGATCTGCGTCTGTAACGTATCAAACATTCCAAGCTCCCGCAAGAGTTTTCCCTGCACCGTGCTCTCTCCGCCCGGCAGCACCAGTCCATCGTAAGACTGATCCAGATCCGAAGCCTGCCGAAGCTCTACCGTCTCAACGCCGAGTTCCTGCAATACTTTCTCATGCTCAATGAATGCGCCCTGTAAGGCAAGTACCGCAACTTTCATTACTTGCCTCTTTCTGCCATGAGCAAAGCGATCTCCTGCTCATTGATTCCGACCATTGCCTCACCGAGTCCAGCAGATAACTCTGCGATCAGCTTCGCATCCTTGTAGTTGGT
>CAKRKX010000058.1 GCA_934358675.1 uncultured Agathobacter sp.
GAAGCTTGTTCAGGAAATGTTGTCCCCGGCATTTACCATCGCAATCCTTGCAGGAATCGAATCCCTGCTCTCCGCAGTCGTATCCGACGGAATGATCGGTGATACCCACAAGTCCAATGCCGAATTGATCGGTCAGGGACTCGGCAATATTTTCTCCGGTCTCTTCGGTGGAATTCCGGCAACCGGTGCGATCGCACGTACTGCTGCCAATGTCCGCAACGGCGGACGCACCCCGATCGCAGGCATCACACATTGCATTACGCTGACGATCATTCTGCTCGCGTTAATGCCACTTGCCGCACTCATTCCTATGACAACACTTGCCGCTGTGCTCCTTGTTGTCGCTGCCAATATGGCGGACTGGCCGGCATTCATCCGCCTGTGCAGGATGGCTCCGAAAAGCGATATCATCGTTTTGGTTGCGACCTTTTTTCTGACGGTTTTCTTCGATCTGGTTGTTGCAATCGAGATTGGTGTCGTACTCGCCGCTCTTCTTTTCATGAAGCGTATGGCAGAGACGGCTGACATCAAAGCATGGAAATATGCAGATTCTCCGGACATCACACCGGGTGAGGCGGAGAAACTTCGCGATATTCCGCATTCGATCAGCGTATTTGAAATCTGCGGCCCGATGTTCTTCGCGGCTGCTGATCAGATTTTAAGCATCAACAGCAATCATCACACAAAGGTCGTTGTCATCCGTATGCGAAGCGTTCCTGCGATCGATGCCAGCGCCATGCGCTGCCTGCACGAACTTGCCGGACGCGCCAAAAAGAAAAACATCACGATCGTTTTCTCCCATGTAAACGAGCAGCCGATGCATGTCATGGAAAAAGACGGCTTCATCGAATTGGTCGGTAAAGAGAACTTCCATGAAAACATCGTAGAAGCACTGGATTATGCAGAAGCCTTGGTAAAATAAATTTCAAAAATCCCCTTAGGAAGATCCGGTTTCAACACCGCATTCTCCTGAAGGGGATTTTTCTTTAAATGCACGGATTTACAAAATAATCACCATAAGGATAGGTTGGATTCTCACTGTTCGGTCCGGCTTCCTTCGTTCCGAGAAAGATTCGTTTCATCTCAGCCCTCCGATTTCATTGTCACTTTCTTCAAGATTTTTAGCAAAAAAGGCACTTTTTTATTCAAAAGCGCCTTTCATTCTTCTCACTTGTCTCCGACCAATTTATCAATCAGCTCGATCGACTCACAGATCATACGGTCACAATGTGTTTTCTTATCGCCACCCCGGGCAGCGTTGGCACGGAGCAGTTCCGCACAATTGACCATTCCGTCATGCTTACTTGCAATCGCTTCACGAAACTCATCGACTGCGATCGGACTTTGTACGCCCTCTGCACCAAGCACGAGCAGACCTCCTGTGATTGCACCGCAGATTCCTCCACATTTCATTCCACCGCCGAGATTGCATCCGATTCCGGCAGCGGTTTCCTCGGAAATGCCAAGATCCTTGGCATAAGCACGCATGATTGTCTGCGCACAGTTGCTTACCATTGGAGTCTCATTGCGAAGCTCCATTGCTTTCTCTATATGTTTGTTCATCGTAATTCCTCTTGCTCTCTATATTTTCCAGCCCTCATCCATTCGCAAAACCGTGGGATTATTTCCACATCTTCTCAATCTCAGCCTTAGTTGCAAATCCGATGCTCTGCTGTACCGGCTTGCCGTCCTTGAACAGAATCAGTGTCGGGATGCTTGCCACACGATACTTCTGTGCAAGCGGCATCTCGTTGTCCACATTAACTTTTCCGACTTTGATCACGCCCTGATTCTCCTCGGCGATCTGTGCAACGACCGGCGCGATCATCTTGCACGGTCCGCACCATGTTGCCCAGAAATCTACAAGCACATATCCTTCCTGATTTAACACTTCCGCTTCAAAATTGTCCGTTGTCAATGTTGTCTCTAACATATAAACTACCTCCGTATATCAAAAATTGACTTATTTTTTCGTTTCTGTGCTTATTATATCCCCGCTTCACAGATTTGTATGTAACAAAGTCACATTTGAAAAACTTTTTCAGGAAGATACGCATTTTCTCAATTTTTCTTCATCCAGAATGCGAATTTTGCCACGCGAAAGCGCCACGATCTGTTCCTGTGCAAAATACTTGAGCACCTTCGTCACAACCTCTCTGGCACTGCCGATATAACGCGCAATCTCTTCATGTGTGATGGCAAACTCCGCTTTTTTCCGGTGTTCCATCTCCTCCAACAGGAAATGCGCCACGCGCTGATCGATCCTGTGAAATAATATCTGCTGCATGGTCCACATCACTTCCGAAAACTTCTCGGTTGCTGTCCGGTACAGATAGGCCTCCACATACGGATTGTCCTTCATGATCCGGCGCAAGCACACGGACGGGAGTACGAGTACCTCCGTCGACTCCGTTGCCTCGATCATAACCGGAAAAACGATTGAATCCATCAGACATGACGCAGAAAGCACACAGATTTCCCCATCATAGATCCGGTACAATGTAACCTCGCGTCCCTCATCCGAAAGCATATATGTCCTTAGTTGTCCCGAAAGCACACTCGTCAAACCCTTGCAGTTTTCCTCGGCGCGATGCATCAGCATGCCTTTTTCATAGTTTTCTGTATAGCACGCCTGCCGGACATCGTCCTGCTCGCCCGGCGTAAGCTTATCCCAAAACGGGTAGATGGTTGCATAATCCATAGATGCATCCTCCGATTACAACTTAGCAATATCCTCAACCAGCGCAGAAACTTCCTCCTCCGTCGTTGCCCAGCTCGTGCAGAAACGCTGCGTATCTCCGTCTTCCTCAAAATAGTATTTCTGCGCAAGCGCCTCCTTTTGCTGCTCGGTCAGGATGACAAACTGCTGATTGGTAAAACTTTCCACAGCAAATGGAACACCCTTGTTTTCAAACGCTTTCTTAATCCGCATTGCAAGCGCATCGGCACGCTTCGTTGCCTCAAAATACTCGCCGCTTTCCAGCATCGTCGCAAACTGCAGGCCCATCAGCCATCCTTTCGCCAGTACCGCACCGTTCTGCTTCATATACGCTTTAAAGCGATACTTCAATTCCTGTGCGGTAATGATCAGTGCCTCGCCGAACAAAGCGCCACACTTTGTTCCGCCGATATAGAACACATCCGTCAACTCCGCAAAATCTTTCAAGGTCAGATCATTTTGTTCCGATCCAAGTCCGTATCCCATCCGCGCGCCGTCCACAAAAAGATACATACCATATTTTGCACACACTGCATGAATATCACTGAGTTCCTGCTTGGAATACAGTGTGCCTTTTTCCGTCGGAAACGACAGATACACCATCTTCGGCTCGGTCAGATACTCCGGCTCGTCGTGATCATAATACGCAGCCGCACATGCAGCAATCTGCTGCGCGGTGATCTTACCATCCGTATTCGGAAGTTCTAAAATCTTGTGTCCGGTGTTCTCAATGGAAGCCGCTTCGTGACAGTTGATATGTCCGGTATCGGCGGAGATCACGCTTTGAACCGAAGACAATGCAGCCGCAATAACCACGAAATTTGCCTGCGTTGCACCCGGAATAAATTTGATCAGTGCATCGTCATTTGCAATCTGTTTTTTAATCATATTTTCTGCTTTACTGCACCACTCGTCCTCGCCGTAGCCTGCGTAACTTTCGGTATTGGTTGCAAGCAGCTCTTTTAATACGGATTCGAAAGCTCCGTGGTTGTAATCGTTGTTAAATCTTATCATTTCAGCCTCCTATAAAGATATTTCAAAATATTTTCTTCCGGTCTCGTATTCCGCGCCCAATCTTTCATAAAACCCGATTGACGGCGTGTTCCAGTCCAGACAGCTCCATTCCATCTTCGCGTAACCCTCTTCTTTCGCACGCTTTGCAACCGCCTCAAAGAAGTATCTTCCCAATCCGTTCCCGCGGTATTCCTCCCGGATATACAGATCCTCCAGATGGATATTTGCGCGCGCCGCAAACGAGCCGAAAATCGGATAATAGATCGCATATCCGATTGTTTTTCCTTCATATTCCATCAACAAAATGGTTGCTATCTTTCTCTCAAAAAGCCAGTAATGCAGCTGCTCCTGCGTACCTGTCATATCTTCCGGCCGTCTCTCGTAAGCCGCCATCTCTTTTACAAGAGTCTGTATGAGTGCAATCTCGGTCTCCTGTGCTTCGCGTATCGTAACTTTATCGTTCATTTTATAATCCTTTCATATTGGGAAAAGTCCTCTTTCATTCCTCCACCAATTGCAGCCGCATCTGCACATGTGGGATTCCGTCCTCCAGAAACGGATCAGACGTCACCTGAAATCCTTCCTTCGCATAATAGCCGATCGCATACTGCTGCGCCTCAAGATAGATGCCATTCGCATCACAGTTTTCCCGAATCCATTCTACTGCCTGATGCAGAATTTTGCCGCCTAAACCGATGCTGCGCGCGACCGTCACCAAGCGACCGATCTGCATTGTCCCCGGCTCGTCCACCTTCTCAAAAATGCGAAGGCACGCCTGCACCGCTCCGTCCTCATTCTTGTAAAACATATGCAGGCTCGGATAATCGAGTCCGTCAATATCGTAGTAAGGACAATTCTGCTCCACCACAAATACCGCTTCCCGTGCCCGTAGTATCTCATATAATTCTCTGTTCGTCAGTTCGTCAAATGTCTTTTGTACATATTCCACCGGTACATCCTCCTGCTTAGTCTGTCTCTAAAATCAAATTATACCTTACCGGTCAAAATTCCTCAATCCGCAGAATATGATTGTATGAAAAATCCCGGTCCTGTATAATAAACGCAAACAATAAGGAGGACTCAAAATGAAATTTATCTCATGGAATGTCAACGGACTGCGCGCATGCGTCCAGAAAGGCTTTCTTGATTTTTTCCATACCATCGACGCAGATTTCTTCTGCATTCAGGAATCAAAATTACAGGAAGGACAAATTGATCTTGATCTGCCGGGCTATCATCAGTATTGGAATTATGCGGAAAAGAAAGGCTATTCCGGCACTGCAATCTTCGCCAAAGAAGAGCCCCTTTCCGTCGCATACGGCATCGGGATCGAAGAGCACGACAAGGAAGGCCGCGTGATCACGCTCGAATACGACAATTTTTATCTCGTAACGTGCTACACCCCAAATTCACAAAATGAGCTGGCGCGTCTGCCTTACCGTATAACCTGGGAGGACGATTTCCTTGCCTATTTAAAAAAGCTTGACACTGTAAAACCGGTAATTCTCTGCGGCGACCTTAATGTTGCGCACGAAGAGATTGATCTGAAGAATCCGAAGACCAACCGCAAGAATGCCGGATTCTCGGATGAAGAGCGCGCGAAAATGACCGACTTGCTCAATGCCGGATTTACCGACACGTTCCGCTTTTTCTTTCCGGATGCGGAAGGCATCTATTCCTGGTGGTCGTACCGCTTTAAGGCGCGCGAAAAGAATGCCGGATGGCGTATCGACTACTTTATTACATCCAAGCGACTGGACGACAAATTAGAAAAGGCAGCCATCCACACCGATATCTTCGGTTCGGATCACTGCCCGATCGAGCTTGAAATTGATCTCGCACAGTAAAAGAGCAGCTTCGACAGACATGTCGAAGCTGCTTTTCTTTCCCTGATACACTAAATGATGTAATACCATGACTCATCATTTTCCTTCTGATGAAGTTTCTCATCATCACTGTGAAAAATGAGTTCCTGATTCTTGACACTGACCTTGGTGCCTTTGCTGACCGACTTGGTAATGAATGCGTTACCGCCGACAACAACGCCTTCCTCAATGACGGTCTCACCGCCGAGGATCGATGCACCGGAGTAGATCGTAACATTGTCCTTGATGGTCGGATGTCTGCGTACATCGCGCAGCTTCTGGCCACCCTTGGTCGAGAGCGCACCGAGCGTCACGCCCTGATACAGTTTGACATGCTCGCCGATGATTGTTGTCTCACCGACTACAATGCCGGTTCCGTGATCGATGAAGAAATACTTGCCGATCGTCGCACCCGGATGAATATCGATACCGGTCTTCGAGTGTGCTTCCTCCGTCATCATACGCGGGATCAGCGGCACATTAAGCAGGAACAGTTCATGCGCCAGACGATACGTTGTGATCGCATAAAGTCCCGGATACGAGAAAATGATCTCATCCTTGCTTCTCGCTGCCGGATCACCGTCATAAAACGCCTGCAGATCGGTGTCCAGATACTCACGGATCTTCGGGATTCGTTTTAAGAATTCCACAGAAGCATTCTGCGCGAACTCCTCAATCTTATCCTCCTCATCCTCGTTGTACGCCCTGGTATATTTTAATACAACAATGATCTGCTTATTCAGATGGAAGATCACATCCTCGATCAAAGTAGAAACCGTATGTTCCAGATTGTAAATTTTATAACTCTTATCACGGAAAAATCCCGGATACACGATGGACATCAGATTGTGCAGGATATCCATAATCTCTGCCTTATCCGGCTGATTGTAGATATCGCGCTTGTCGATCGCGCGCTCCTGTCTGTAATCCTCCAGAATATCCCCCAGAATTCCGTTAATTTCATTCTCAATAATGTTTTTCATAATGTGCATTCTCCTTAAAAAGAAAAATCAATCTTATTTATCATAACACAAAGCAGCGATTTGTAAAACAAAAAAGCAGGCATCACTTCCAAAATCAGGTAGCAATGCCCGCGTTTTTATTCTTTACTGTAGATTTCAAATTCGCAGTCTACATTCCCCTGCGCTTCGACAGATACTCCACCGCAGATAACGCTGCAACGTTTCCCTGTCCCGCCGCCTTAATATACTGGTATGGTTTGCCCGCGATATCCCCGCACGCAAAACATCCCGGAATATTGGTCCGCATCTGCAGATCCACCTTCACATGATTCTCTTCAAGTTCAAGTCCCGGAACCAGATGCTCCGGAAGGATGCTCTCCCGCAATACAAAAACACAATCCACCGGATATTCGCCGCCGTCTGTACGGAGTGCTCCGACCTTGTCGCCGAATATGCTCCTCATCGAAGCAGATTCCTTCTTTTTGCTCTCATCTTCCGCTACGTTTGCCGCCTGCATGAAATCTTTGTTGGCGAAATCCGCAGCAACCGGCTGGTCTTCACTCTGTCCATTTCTTGCTGCAAGACTTGCCGCACCAACGATTTCAAGCGGCTTTTCCCGGATGATCTCCACATTCTCTGCCAGATGGTACGGCTCTTTGTACATCGGAATGTAATACACCTTGCCGACCACTTCCGCAAGAAAATCCGCTTCCACTTCTTCCTTCGGACCGTATCCAATGACCACAACCGTCCTGCCTCGATACAATGCCGCATCACAGGTCGCGCAGTAGCTGACACCTCTTCCTAAGAATTCATTCTCGCCCGGAAGCGGCTGATCCATCGTGACTCCTGTTGCAAGGATCACACTGTCCGCCTCAAGCATCTCGGTTCCTGCCTGAATGCCGAAATAATCGCCCATCGCATAGACTGTATTGATCTTCTTTTCGGTAATCTCGATCTCCATATCATCAAGATGCTTCTGAAATGCCTCCGCCATCTTCTCACCGCTGACGGACGGCAGTCCCAGATAATTCTGGATCGTATGTGCCTTCTCGACTTTTGGGCTTAAATCCTTTGATCCAACCAACAAAATCTTCTTATTTCTTACCTTTGCGGTAATCGCCGCCGACAGACCAGCCGGTCCCGTTCCTATGATTATAATATCGTATCGTTTCATTTCATTCGTCCTCCAACGGAATTGTTTTCTTTCTTGTCGCGTAATATACAATTTCCAAAAATACCGTGCACAATACCCATGTCACCGGCTCCGCTAAAGCGACTCCAAGGTATCCGATCACCGGAATGAGCGCAAATGCCGCAACCACTTTTACGGTCAGCTCGATCCCGCTTGAAAGAAGCGGTGTCACCTTGTATCCCACCGCCTGCATCGAAGTCCGCATAACAAACAGGACACCTAACGGGAAAAGGCATAATGTACTGAGCCACAGACTCATCATCGCATTTTTGATCACATACACATCGCTTGTGCCGATTAGAACACGGATCAAAAGTTCCCCGCCAAACAGAGTGATCAGGAAAGCAAGCACCGCCCATGCAAAATCCAGTACCATAACCGATTTCAACGTTGTGCGGATACGGCGCATTTTGCGCGCACCGTAATTCTGTCCGACAAAAGTAGAATTTGAAGTTGAAATCGTAGAAAGTGGCATCATATAAATCTCAATAATACGTCTCGCCGCCGTGTGTGCGGTGATGATCTTCGTTCCGAGCGTGTTGATTCCCCGCTGCAAAATGATCGAGCCGATTGAAAAAACCGAGAGCATAAGCGCCATGGAAAGGCCTGTTGTAAGCATCTCTTTGCTGAGTTCCCGATCCAGCTTCCATTCGCCTTTTTCCGGAATATATTCCGGATATTTTTTATAAATATACCACATGCAGGAGATTGCCGAAATTGCCTGTGCGATCACCGTTGCAAGTCCCGCGCCGATGATACCCATACGAAATACCATAATAAAAAGCATATCCATTCCCAGATTTAAAAAGCAGGATACGATCAAAAAGTACAGCGGAACACGGCTATTGCCGATCGCACGCAAAAAGCCGGCACACATATTATAAGCAAGCGTTGTGATCAATCCCGCCACTATCACAAAAATGTATGCGTACGCCTGATCAAAAATCTCCGTCGGTGTGCTCAATACTTTAAGCAACGGGCGCAAAAGCGGCAGCACCAGAAGTGTCAGGATCAATGTAATCCCAAAATCCAGAATAACCATCGCCGCCACCGTGCTTTTCAGACGTTTCCGGTTCTTTGCACCAAAAATCCGGGATACAATGATTCCGTATCCCGAATTCAATCCGTTTGCAAAACACATGATCAGCGAAAAAAGCGAGGAGGTCGCGCCAATCGCTGCAATCGCCTCATCGCCCAGATTGTATCCGGCGATCATGGTGTCAATAATATTGTAAGCCTGCTGGAACAACGTTCCGATAAAAAGCGGAATTGCAAACTGAATGATCAGTTTCAACGGCTTACCGGTCGTCATATCCATCGCTCGTGAGTCTGCCATAGTATTTTACCTCTCATTTGTAATTATTCAGCTCTCCCCTTCTGAATTGTTACTCTTATTCTTCAAAAAGCGGTGTGGAGAAATATCTCTCCGCCGTATCCGGCAGCACCGTCACCACAGTCTTTCCCGGTCCGAGCTTCTTTGCAAGCTTAAGTGCGGCCGCCACATTTGTTCCGCTTGAGATACCGCACATTAACCCTTCCTCACGCGCTAAACGTTTTGCCGTATCAAGCGCCTCTGCATCGGAGATCACATAGATGTTATCGTAGATCTGCTGATTCAGGATGTCCGGAATGATGCCGTCTCCGATGCCCATCTGCAGATGCGTGCCGATTGTTCCGCCCGCAAGGATCGCCGCATTTTCCGGCTCCACCGCCCAGATCTCGATGCCCGGATACTGTGCCCTAAGGGATTCTCCGATTCCGGTGATCGTTCCGCCGGTTCCGATTCCGGAACAGAATCCATCGATTTGTCCCGCAACCTGCTCCATGATTTCTAATGCCGTATGATTCTTGTGTGCCTTTACATTATTGATATTGGCAAACTGCTGCGGCACAAAGACACGCGGATCCTTCTCCTGCATGCGCAGTGCCGTCTGCAGACACTCATCGATACACGCGCCGATATCTCCGGCATCGTGGATCAGCTTCACATCCGCTCCGTAGTGACGCACAAGTTTTCTCCGTTCCTCACTCACAGAATCCGGCATGATGATCACCGTATGATAGCCGCGAACCGCTCCGACCAGTGCCAGACCAATTCCCTGATTACCGCTCGTCGGTTCCACAATGATCGTATCTTCTTTGATCAGGCCTTCCTTCTCCGCCGCAAGGATCATCTCATACGCCGTACGCGTCTTGATCGAGCCGCCGACATTGATCCCCTCAAATTTCACATAAATATCCGCACAATCCTCATCCACCATGCGCTGCAGCTTTACCATAGGAGTGTGCCCCATAGCTTCCAATATATTATTATAAATCATAAAAATAACCCCCAAAAGTTTTCTCTACATTAAATTATGCAGTGAATCCCTTTGGGAGTCAAGACTAACGTTGTGGACCGCCTTTTTACAAAGATTGACGGTAAGCCGCATATTGCCTATGAAACCGAAGAAGATGAAGTAATCGCGGGACTTGTGGCACAGGGATTCGGGATTGCGGTCGTGCCGTATATGGATATGTTAATGAAGCTGGACATCAAGATCATACAGATCAGCTCGCCGGTGTGGGAGCGCAATTTCTATATGGTCAACGACGATCAGGTGTATCTGTCGCCCGCCGTGCGAAGCTTCCGGCAGTTTGTGTTAAACGGCGGCGGATTAAAATAATTGGACAAAATGCATGGAACGATAGATGTTTTCTATCGTTCCATTGTTTTTATGCATATTGTTGGCATATTGCACAATAACTTAAGATTCCACATTCCGTCGGAATCCGATATACGTCATGATGAAGTACATCAGATAGATGCCAAAGAAGAGTGCCGATGAAACCAGAAAATACGTTGCGGGCGACGCATGCACGCCGGTGTAGAAATCAAACCGGTTTCCGGCATAAACACTGATAAGTCCGCTGATCGCCAGTGCGACGCACGCCGGACACAGATAGTAACCGGCAAGCTGCCTGAGTACGATCCGTCCGATCTGCTTGCGACTGTAGCCGATCTGTGAGAGAACACGGTAGCGGAAATTGTATTTTACGGAATCGCTGAGCTGCTGTACCGAAAGCACCGTTAAAGCAACACATAAGAATACCAGCCCGATGTAAAAAAGCGGAAATGTGATCGAGGACAGCATATACTTCACTTCCGGAACGAGATTGTCCCGCACAAGATTCTTGGCGGTATAGACAACGATCGTGTCCGATCCCGAGCAGGAATTGCCAAGCGCCTCTCCGTCCCAGTCATCGGAAGCGGCCTCCGTCATCGCATGTCCCTGCACACTGATCCGATCCGGATCCGTCTCCAGATCATCCAGTTTGTCCTGCAGCCCGGCCGGCGCCTTACCCTTGATATCCGCAGCCATCTCCGCATAATACGGATGCATCTGCGCGATCGCGGAATCCGGAACGATGATGATATAATCACCGCCGTTGTGACCGCTCTGAGAAAAACTCTCCGTGTGATAACCGGCGAAAGAAAGTGCTCCGTCCGCACCATCCACAGCAAGCTGATCCGAGAAATCACCGGTCTGATTCAACACACGTTCCTTGATATGGATCGTGTATTCGGTATCGCTCAGTCTGATCTTCGCAAGGCCGAGCATTTCGCGGAGATGATTATAGTCCGACAGTCCCATGTAAGTGTCGTAATTGCAGTATGCCATCTCCTCATTCTGCTCAATCTTCTTAAGATTTGGCGTTCCGTCTTTCTTTAAATACTTTGCGCCAAACTCTTTCAGATGCGTATACAGATACGCATTGACCTGATTCGTTTCATTTTCGTAGATTTTGTAAGTGTAGATTTCTTTTACACTTGTCTCTTTCTGCAGCAATTCTGTTTCCGCATGAAAATCATCGTCCGCATCGCTGCTGTACACCTGCACATCAAACGGGAACTTATCCACCATCACCTCATTCTGAAAATGGTTAAACATGAGTGCAACCGAGCTTCCGAGTATCGCCAACGTAAACAGCGCTGTCAACGTTCCCATCGTAAAACGCAGAGTCCTTATCTTCGCCGAAAACTGTCGCAGAAGAAAAAGCGTATCTCCCCGATAGACGGCATCGCCTTTTTTCCGGACATAGCATGCGATCCATGCCGCAATGCCCGTGTAAAACAGATAGATCGTCAGCACAAGTCCGATCAGAAACACAAGAAGGACACCGGTGTTCCACGACTTGTAACAAAACAAAAAGATTGCAAACACGGCAAGAAAGACGAGTGACAGAGGAAACAAAAGTCTTTTTGCCTTTTCATGCTTCTCTATAATCTCCTCGTTCTGTCGCTGGCTTTCCATCAGATCATGAATGTTCATTTTACGAAATCTTCGCCTGCACCGCAGCAATGCCAACAGATAACAGCCGCCGTAACAAGCCGCCGTCATGAGGATGCAGCTGCGGTTCAGTTCCAGATGCAGCGTATAATCCATCTGCACCATGCTGTAAAACACGGACAGAAGGATCTGCTGAAACAGCACTCCAAGCCCCATGCCGACAAGAAACGCTCCTGCTCCGAGCATAAAATTCTCCGTAAAATAAAGCTTTGCAATATCTTTTTTCTTCACGCCGACCAGCATATAGATTCCAAATTCACGGCTTCGCTTTTCCAGCACAAACCGCACCATATAATTGATCAGCCACGCAACGATCAACACGATAAAAAATGTTGCGATCCCGGTCATCACACCCATGATCATGTACATATCGAAGAGATTCTGCACATCTTTGGAAAACAGAAGCGTGTTAAACGAAAACATAAGTGCCGTCACCACTGCCATCGTGATGAAATACACGACATAATCTTTTGCCATGCGCCTTACATTTCGCAAAGCCAGTTTATGCATCATGGGAACGGTCACCTCCCGTCAGCGTCAGCACATCCAATATTTCATTTAAAAATTCCCTGCGCGTTTTCTCCCCGCGCACCAGTTCATGAAAAATCTTTCCGTCTTTCAAAAACAGAATCCTGCTGCAATAGCTTGCCGAAAAAGCATCATGCGTCACCATAAAAATGGTCGCCCCCATCCTGCGGTTCATGTCGGTAAATGTCTCAAGCAGTGTCTGTGCCGACAGCGAATCGAGTGCTCCGGTCGGCTCATCCGCCAGCAAGAGTGTCGGATGATTGGCGAGCGCACGGGCACACGCACATCTCTGCTTTTGTCCGCCGGACACCTGATACGGATACTGATCCTTGACCGCCTCGATACCGAGCAGACGAAGCAGCTCGGCGCACCGTTTCTCGATCTCCTTTTTCTTATGCTTATGCAGCGTCATGACAAGCATGATATTTTCTTCCAGTGTCAGGGTATCCAACAGATTGTACTCCTGAAAGATAAATCCGAGTTCATTCTTCCGAAACTCGGAAAGCTGCTCCTCCCCCAGCTCCGTGATGTCCGTATTTCCGTAATAAATATGTCCCGCTGTCACACTGTCGATTGTGGACAGCATGTTCAAAAGCGTGGTCTTGCCGGAACCCGAGGCTCCCATCACACCGATAAATTCGCCCTGCTGCACCGCAAAACTCACCCGGTCCACCGCTTTGGTCACATGATCGCCGTTTCCGTAATATTTTTCTACATCGCTTACGCGTATGATCTCCTGCATCTTATGACGCTCCTTTCTTTTTGTAGCCAAAAGGCATAGTACAAAAAGTATTTTCTTTCTGCACTATGCCTATTTTAGCTATAAAAAAGCCTGCCTTGTATGGAATTTGCTTTCACGAACCTTACAATTTTGAAAGATAAGATCCTCTACGCCTGCCGGTAATCCGTAAGATAGGTGCTCGCCGGAAACGCAAGTATCATCTCCGTTCCTTCATCCAGCTTTGACTCCGCCCGTATCGTAATTCCAAGCTTTGCGCAAAGTTTGTGGCATAAATACAGTCCCATTCCGGTTGAACGCTCCCGCTTCCTTCCGTTGGTTCCGGTGAAGCCTTTTTCAAAAATCCGCGATAACTCATCCTCCGGGATTCCGATGCCGTCATCTTTTACACGCATAAGGACACTGTCCTTTGTTTTTTCCGTGATGATCTGAATGTGTGCGCCTTCCTTTTTGCGATATTTTACGCTATTTTGGATCAATTGATTTAAAATAAACGCAATCCATTTCTTATCTGTATATGCAGCGTCCGGACAGTCAATCTGCGCCTGCACATGGCTTTGGATCAGATAGTATTTGTTCTGCAAGAGCACGCCCTCCGCCACTTCCTGCAGATTCGTCTCCGCAATCCGGTAATCCTTGTATACCGCATCCATACGCGCATAGTACAAAGCCATGTCCACATAATTTTCCACCTTGCGATTCTCCACAAGAAGGCCGCGGCTCCTCTCATCCCGGTTGTTCTCACAGTTTAACGCGATCGCCGTAATCGGCGCCTTGATCTCATGCACCCAGCTTTCAATGTATTCCCGGTATTCTTTCTGCTCCTGCTCGATCCGGTGTATCCGCTCGATCACGGACTTGTTGGATCTGCGGATCAGTTCACGGTATTTGCGGTCTTCCAACCGAAACGATTTCGGCATCAGTTCGCCGAGCAGATAGCGCTCATCCAGATGCTCTGTGATCTGTTCCAGTTTCCGAAAATAACTTCTGCGCGAAAAGAACTGCACCAGAAGCCACACCACCAGAATCAGCGCCCAACTGATCAGAATGATCACACAGTAATTCCTCGAATAACCGGTCAGCCGCAGGAATGCGACAAGCACAGCCATGCACACAACATGCAAAAGCAGAAGTGGCGCCTTGTCTTTCAGGTACTCGGTCAGCTTCATATGCGATACCCCAT
Source organism: uncultured Agathobacter sp. (assembly GCA_934358675.1). Classification (GTDB taxonomy): domain Bacteria; phylum Bacillota; class Clostridia; order Lachnospirales; family Lachnospiraceae; genus Roseburia. Next base: position 14,537 of record CAKRKX010000058.1, read on the forward strand.
TCCTCTTCTGGTCTCAATGAAATCATCGATTCCGATCTCCTTGAGTTTTGTCCGCAAACGCGTGATGTTCACACTGAGCGCATTGTCATCGATGAACACCTGCTGATCCCACAAATATTCCACTAGTTCCATGCGCGACACGATCTCGCCTTTATGCAAAAACAGATCATATAAAATTTTCAATTCGTTTTTGGACAGATCGATCTGCTGCTCCCGATATGTTACACAGCCTCTGGCAACATCAAGTTCCACGCCTTTATGTACCAGTTTCTCCTGCGTATCCGTTTTCCTTGTCCGCTTTAATACGGCTGCAATATGTGCCAAAAGCAGCGGTGCCTGAAACGGCTTCGTGATGTAATCATCGCCGCCCTGCAGCATTCCGTTCAGCTCGTCCATCGAATCGGTTCTGCTTGTCAGAAAAATGATCGGCACATCCGACTGTTTCCGCACTTTTTGACAGATAGCAAATCCCGATTCCTGCGGCAGATTCACATCCAACAGGATCAGATCCGCATCACTATTACATATATCCTCCGCGACATGATCAAACTCCGTCAGCGTCTTCACCTGATATAACGCATTTTCCAAAAGCTGCTTTAATTCCTGACGGATTGCCGCATCATCTTCGATAATTAAAATGTTCATTTTCCGTATTAAAGCCAATCAACCGCTCCCCATTTTTCTCACTAACCATGTTGGTAAGTCCCGGCTCCACAGGTACCGTACTGATATATGGAGTTCCCTCAATACAGTTCACCACATCTTTGGGATTCATTATTCATTGGTCCTTCTCCTTTTGTGACATATATTTCCCAGATATAGTCATCCCCCAAAGGCCCCTAACCACATCTGTATTATAACTTACCCCATCTCATTGTACAATTGAATTTTCTTCACTGTGATAAAATGCGATTATGCATTTTCACTTTCTTCCACCATTGACAAACTTCTTTTAACGATTCCCCATATTTCTTTTCTTCCTAATTACTTAGAATTATGCTGCAACATCACTACCGTTTCATCTGTACTTTCGTTGTCCCAATCCACGCCCAATACATTTCTGCCATTCATATATATCGGAAATTTAAACCG
>CAKRKX010000059.1 GCA_934358675.1 uncultured Agathobacter sp.
AGGATAGAAATTACCAGAGGGCAAATTTTCCTAAAAAAATCACTGTATGGTCCGATGTCGTAATGATTGAAAGTCAATCAGGTTATGAAATCCTTTTAATTCCGTCATCCCATCAAAATCACACTGCCAATTGTAGTAACTATATTATCCGGTGTCGTCCGCCTTAGAATACGAAAAATCTAAGTCGTCAAATCCGAATTTGACATTATTTTGTAGGGACATGTGCCTCGAACTTCGAAACAATAATCCCTGTGCATGTGATGACAACCATGCACAGATAGAGTCCGACACCTACAGCCAGTGCACCTGCTTTATCCATACCGTTAAAAAAGGTTGCAAATAATGTTGCGAAAATCATTCCGATTATGGTCACGAAAATTCCCCAGCAAAAATACTTCCCAATTGTTTTCATAGCGATTCCCTCCTGATTTGAATGATAGAACGATTGTGTTTGCATTATGCAAAAAAGAGATCTTCATAATGAAGATCTCTTGAAATGCCGGCAGCGGGACTTGAACCCGCACGTGGTTACCCACAACAGATTTTGAGTCTGCATCGTCTGCCATTCCGACACGCCGGCACGAACAAATATTATACTAACACAGAGGGTACAAGATTGCAAGCAGAACTTTTGAGGGTATACAAACTTTTTTGAAGATGTCGGTTGCCACAATTTGACCGAAAAATGTGCGATTGGCAATCTCTTCTTTGTTGACGAAAGTTATCATATATGATAACATAGTAGCAGTGAGACGGCGAGTGGTCAGTCTATTTGCTGAAAGTAAATTTTGCATGGGCTGACGTTCAAAAAGAAGGGAAACGGTATGAAGGGAAGGGAGAGTGCCGGACAGCGTGTTAAGGATCAGGAACGTTGTGGCGGGGCTGTTGAGATAAAAACTAGGAGCAGTGCCAGTCAGGAAGTGGCGAAGCAGCTGCGTGATGTGCGAAAGTCGCAGGGTATGACGCAAGAGTCGCTGGCAGAACTGGTTGGAACGAAGAAGTCGAATATATCGCGGCTGGAGAGCGGGCGTTATAATCCGAGCCTGGATTTCCTTGTGAAAGTAGCCGGAGGGCTGGGCAAGCAGATTCAGGTGAAAGTGAAGTGATGCATTTTCAAGTGCAATATGGAGATGAGCGATGCATTTTCGTGTGTGATTATGGAAGAAAGCGATGCACTTTTATGCGTGGTATGGTAGATTGTGCCGTGCAGATTTTGGAAATGCGGCGCAACGATTTTGAGTGGGAGAGCAGGTTAAGGCGGTAGGACTGCCGGATGACCGGAATACAAAGGATGGAGGAAAACAAAATGACAATGAAACTCGGTAACTACAAGGACAATGATGTGGAACTGTGCAGAACGACAAACGATCGTGTGAGCTGTCAGGCGGCGGAAGCACTTCTTGAGGAACACATTCCGTTTACGAAGAACAGTAAGCGGATCCCATTCTTTAAGAGAGAGGAATACAAGGGTGCCGACAAGGTGTGGGTAATCTCGATCAACCCGCGCAGATACGGGCAGGCGCGACGCGCGATTGACCGTATGGATCGTGTGTACAAGGAACGTCTTGTTTTGTCGAATTATTAGGAACGGATGTTTCTGAAAAAAGTGTGAAATCCATTCAAAAAGGAACAGAGGTGTGGTAAAATTCTATGAGATGATGCCATATCTGTGTTCCTTTTCTGTTATGCAGGCAAGTGATGCGCATTTCGGAAAAACCGGTATGTGAAACCTGTTATTGAATGTTATGGCAAAGCGATAGCTGGTTCGCGGGTGTGCAAATTCAGCATCGACATCAATTATATATGTAGAAAATAGATTGGAAGACAAGATCGTGATACAAAATATGGAAGATATAGAAGAAAATGCAGCGAAACCGGAAAGCGTTCGCACTGGGGCGAGTGACACGATAGAAAAACGTGGGGAAGAAAAGAAACAAGAAACATTGAGCATGAATGAGCGTTCTCAAAAGGATGGAGCGTTCGCGGAGCATGAAGAACGGAAATTTTCGACCGAAGATATGAGACATTGGATCCGGTATATCATCGGATTTGCGATCGTGCCGGTGATCGCGTTCTATCTGATGGAGGCATTTGAGCATAATGCGTTGGCGGAAGTAAGGCAGGAAGCGCAGTGGTTTAACATACTGATCTTCGAGCTGATCGCGTGGTTTCTTTATTTTGTGATCGGAAGGATGACTGCGGCGCTGCGCATCGAGCTGGTGCTTGCGCTTGTATTCGGACTGACGAATCATTATGTGATGGCATTCCGGTCGACGCCGTTTGTGCCGTGGGATCTGCTTTCCGTGCGGACTGCGGCGAGCGTTGCACAGAATTATGATTTTACACCGACCACGCGGATGATCGTGGTAACGATCCTGTTTCTTGTGTTGATGATCGCGGTGCGCGCCCTGCGCAAAGCGCCACGCATCAAGCTACCGGTTCGTCTCGGCTCGGCGGTGCTGGTCGTACTTGCATTATGCCTTTTTGTGAATACGCTGCAACAGGAGAGCTTTCAGAATAAACATTATCTGTATCCGTTTCTGTTTACGCCGGCGTATATGACGAAGGTCAATGGTATGGCGGTGACGTTTGCAATGGATATGGCATATGTGGTCGTGGATAAGCCGGAAGGATACAGCGCCGAGGAGGCCGGGAAGATTCTTGAAGAGTACGGAAGTACGGACAATGTATTTCCGGATGATGAGAACGGGGGTGGATCCAATACAGGAACGAGTGTGACGGACGAAAACACCGGATCTGGCACGACAAATGATACGGCAAACGAAGATCTTCCAAATATTATCGTGATCATGGATGAGGCTTTCTCGGATCTGTCGGTGGTCGGAGATCTTCAGACGAATGAAGATTACATGCCTTTTATGCATAAGATGCAGCAGGGGGCGAACAATACAATCACGGGATACGCGCAGGTATCGGTGTGCGGCGGAAATACGGCAAACTCGGAGTTTGAGTTTCTGACCGGAAACACGATGTCGTTTCTGCCGAGCGGAAGCATTCCGTACCAGCAGTATGTGACGAAGGATACGCCGTCGCTGGCAAGCTATCTGGCAAGCCTCGGGTATGCGACGTACGCACAGCATCCGTATTATGCTTCGGGATGGAACCGTGAGACGGTTTACCCGCTGCTCGGATTTGAACATCTGAGTTTTATCGATGATTATGCGAACAAAAGTTATGTGCGAAAGTATGTCAGCGACGAGTCGGATATGCAGCACATTATTGATACTTACGAGAACAAAGAGGCGGGAAAGCCGGCGTTCATCTTCAATGTGACGATGCAGAATCACGGCGGCTATACGGACGCTTTTTCGAATCTGGATGAGGAAGTGCAGGCGACCGGTTACAACAGCGATGTGCTGAATCGTTATCTGTCGCTCATCCGGCTGACGGATCAGTCGCTCGAAAAATTGGTGGATTATTTTTCCGGGGCGGATGAGAAGACGGTGATTGTATTTTTCGGGGATCATCAGCCGAGCGATACCGTGGCGGCGCAGATCCAGAATTCCATGCTCCTTCCGGGCGAAAGCGTTACGGACGAGCAGCTTCGCAACCGTTATCTCGTGCCGTATCTGGTGTGGGCAAACTATGATATCGGCAGTGCGACGGAGCAGGACACAAGCCTGAACTATCTGTCGGCGCAGGTGCTGAAAGCGGCGGGCGTTCCGACGGATGCGTATCAGAATTTCCTGCTGGAATTAAAGCAGTCGTACCCGCTGATCTCCGCGGCAGGACGCACGGATGCGGCGGATGCCGACGAGGAGATCTTAAATACCTATAAGAAATTACAGTATTACAATCTGTTTGAAAATAAGTGAGGAAACAAGCAATGACCCATACAGCCGGGCAGAAATTACACAATTTTACAAACAAGAAGGCTTTCCCTTATCTGATGGCGTTCTTTATACCGTTTGTGATCTGCGTGATCATCTGCATAGGCAACGGTGTGTACCCGTTTGGTGACAACTGCATTCTGCATGTGGATATGTACCATCAGTATTGCCCGTTTTTCACAGAGTTCTTAAATAAACTTCGGACGGACGGAAGCCTGCAGTATTCCTGGAAGCTCGGACTCGGTTCGGATTTCGTGTCGCTGTATGCATACTATCTGGCGAGCCCGCTGAATTTTCTGATCGTGCTCTGTCCCAAGCGGTTTGTCATCGAATTTATGACACTTTTGATCCTGATCAAGATCGCAGCGAGTGGACTGACGTTTTTTGTGTTCCTGAGATATCATTTTCAGATGATCGGCAAAGACGGCAGAATGCACAACAACCAGATGGTTCCGGCACTGCTTTTCTCAACCGGTTATGCACTGTCCGGATTCGTGGCTGCGTACAGCTGGGACATCATGTGGATGGACTGTATCGCGCTGTTTCCGCTCATTATGGTTGGACTTGAGAAGCTGGTGAAGGAGCAGAAAGCGGGGCTTTACTATGTGGCGCTTGCACTGTGCATTTTTTCCAATTACTACATTTCGATCATGATCTGCATCTTTTTGGTGTTTGCATTCGGACTCTATTTCTTTCAGGTCAAAAAGCAACGTTTTGCGGCATTGCTGCGCTTCGCGTGGTACTCGCTCCTTGCGGGGGCAACCTCGGCGATCCTCCTGCTTCCGGAGATTGCGATCCTCGGTGCGTCCGGATCGGCGGAGGACGGATTCCCGACACAGATCGCGTTCTATTTTAATATTATCGCGGAACTCGGAAGAGGTGCCGCAACGACAACCTGTTATATTGGAAACGATCATTGGCCGAACCTGTACGCGGGCGCTTTTTGTCTGCTACTCGTGTGGCTGTATGTGCTGAATCGAAGAATAAAGATGCGTGAGAAACTGCCGCGCATTCTGATGCTTTGCTTTTTCCTTGTCAGTTTCGCGAACAAGCAGCTGGACTTCATCTGGCACGGTATGCATTTTCCGCAGGCACTGCCGGGAAGACAGTCGTTTCTTTATATATTTATGATCCTTGTGATGGGCTTTGCGACTGTGCGGAAATTCAAAGGCACGAAGATCTGGCATATCATGTTGTCCACAGTTGTGGCGATGGGGCTGCTTCTTGCGAGCGGCATATATGGGGATGACGATGTGACGGATCCGATGTCGCTTCTGATCACGGCGCTTTTTATCAGTGTGTACGGCATCTGCCTGATCCTTATGAAGCTGACGCGCAGACAGGTGAAGAAAGCAATCTTCTACTTTACATTCTGGATTGCGATCGCGGAGCTTGCCGTCAATATGGCGATCACTGGGCTCGGTGTGACGAGCCGCGTGGCGTATACGGACAAGGAAGAGTTTTATCCGACGCTGCTTACGATGGCGGAGAACGATAATGAGGAGACGGGCGGTGATGCTTTTTACCGCGTGGAGGATACCGGAAGAAAGACGAAGAACGATGGGGCTTTGTATGATTATGCGCCGGCAACGATCTTCTCGTCGCTGATGAATCTGGAGGTCAGTCATCTGTTCCAGAAACTGTATATGGAGGGCGGCAAGAATTTCTATTGTTACAACGGTGCGACACCACTGACTTCCGCGCTGTTTTCCGTGCGCTATATGCTTTCCGACAATCCGATGGAAGCGGATATGTTCAAGACTTACATCGGAAGTGAGAACGGAAATTATCTGTATCGTAACAATTACTGTCTGCCGCTCGGCTACATGATGGATGAAGATGCGGTGGCAGAGTGGGAGGAGGCACCTTCAAACCGGCTCGGTTCGCTCAATGCATTCGCAAAAGCGCTCGGCTGCGAGGAAACGATGCTAAAGCATGCGGACTGCGAGATGGAGACGGTTGCGGGCGATACGGCGATCGATATCTCCGAGGACGGCTATTATTATGCGGATTACACGACCTGTAATTCGGACAGCCTGAACGTCAACCGGAGTGACGGCTGGAACAAAGAGTATTCGAAGACCACGCACCGCTATCTGCTCGGACTTGGAAAATGCAAGGCGGGCGACCGGATTCACATCTCCAACACGAATATGGAGACCATATATTTCAGTGTATACAAGTTGAACACGGATGTTGTTGAACAGTGTTACAATACGCTGGATCGTCAGACGATGACACTTACCAATATGACGGATCGCACTGTGGAGGGCTCGATCGAGGTCAAGGACGAGGGACGGCTCGTGCTCTCGATTCCGGCGGACGCAGGCTGGAAGCTGTATGTAGATGGGAAAGAGACCGAGATCACACCGCTTGCCGACGCTTTGATCGGCGTGCATCTGACGGAAGGAAATCATACGATCCGGCTTTGCTATACGACGCCATGGTTAAAAGAGGGCGCGCTGATCAGTGCGGGCGCGATCGTATTGTTTGCGATCAGCATGGTGATCGTGTACAGACGTGCATTGCGGCGCAGAGTAACGCAGATAGAAGAGGAGAATGGGGAAAAACATGAGTAAGATCAGTATTGTGGTGCCGATGTACAATGAGCAGGAAGCGCTCGGCATCCTGTATCGTGAGTTAAACCGCGTGACGGCCACGTTGCCGGAACATGAATTTGAATATCTGTTCGTCAATGACGGATCGAAGGACGGGACGCTGGCGGAGATTGAGACGCTGGCGGAAAGCGACGATCGTGTGCGCTATGTATCATTTTCGCGCAATTTCGGCAAGGAAGCGGCGATGTATGCGGGACTTAGGAATGCGACCGGTGATTATGTGGCGCTGATGGATGCGGATCTGCAGGATCCTCCGGCACTCTTGCCGCAGATGATCGCGATGCTCGAGGCGGGGGACTGCGACAATGTCGCAACGAGAAGAGTGAACCGCAAGGGTGAGCCGCCGATCCGTTCCTTTTTTGCAAAATGCTTTTATAAGCTGATGCGCCGTCTGACGCATATCGAGATCGCGGACGGGGCAAGGGATTACCGCCTGATGAGCCGGGCGATGGTCGATTCGATCCTCTCGGTCAGCGAGTACAATCGCTTTTCGAAGGGAATCTTTGCGTGGGTCGGTTACGAGACAAAGTGGCTCGAGTTTGAGAATGTGGAGCGTGCAGCGGGGGAGACGAAGTGGAGCTTCTGGAAACTGGTGCGCTATTCGTTTGATGGGATCGTCAATTTCTCCGACACACCGATCCGGATCTCTTCCTATCTGGGACTGCTCCTTACGGCACTGTCATTTGTTGCCATTATAATAGAAGTAATCCGTGCACTCGTGTTCGGTGATCCGGTTGCAGGATGGCCGTCGCTTGTGTGTATCATCACGTTTATCGGAGGTATTCAGCTTTTTTGCATGGGCATCATGGGACAGTATATCGCCAAGACCTACATGGAGGTCAAGCGCAGACCGCATTACATTATCAGGAAGACCAATTGCACGCATGTCAAACGCGAGGAATAGAACGATTTGACGGAGAAATCAAAGTTTTATATAATGAGGGGAGCTATAAAGTACAACGAAAGGGGAATGCATGAGACCGATTACAAAAGCCAAACGCGTCAGGAGCGTGGTGATCAGCCTTGCGCTGCTCATTACGAGTGTCGCATCGGTACCTTGTATCCATGCGGCGGCGGACACGAAAGACGCCGAGTTTACCGCACAGATGAAGGCTGCCGGGTTCCCGGCGAGTTATTTGGATGATCTGAATGCTTTACATAAGAAGTATCCCAACTGGCAGTTCGAGGCGGTGAGCACCGGGCTGAACTGGGATGACGTGATCAAAAACGAGAGTAAGAACGGTGTCAATCTGGTGCCGACCTCTGGCGATGATTCCACGAAGTCGACTGCGTCCGGTGCATACGACTGGACAACGAACAAGTGGACGATCTACGACGGCTCCTCCTGGGTAGCGGCAAGCTCGACCTACATCGCTTATTACATGGATCCGAGAAATTTTCTGAATGATACCGATATCTTTCAGTTTGAGAGTTTAAGTTACAATAAATCACAGACCAAAGCCGGAGTGACGGCAATCTTAAGCGGAACTTTTATGGCAAAGGATATTGAGGATGCGGATGGCACGACACTCAACTATGCAGATGCTTTTATGGCAATCGGCAAAAATCGTAAGATCAGTCCGTATCATCTGGCCTCTCGTGTGCGCCAGGAACAGGGAACGGCGGGAACGAGCACGCTGATCTCCGGAACGTACAAAGGTTATGAGGGCTATTACAATTATTTCAATTTTGGTGCGGCCGGTGTGACTTCGACACTGGTTATCCAGAACGGACTTGCCTATGCGAAGTCCAAGGGATGGGACACCCGCTACAAGTCACTCGACGGAGGCGCACAGCTTCTGGCGAAAAATTATATTGCGGTCGGACAGGATACGCTGTATTTCCAGAAATTCAATGTCGTGAATGCGAGCAATCTGTACAGCCATCAGTATATGGGCAATCTGACCGCCGCCTATACGGAAGGAAGAAAGCTCGGCCAGGGTTACACGGATAAGCAGCAGGCGTTTGTGTTCCGCATTCCGGTCTACAATTCGATGCCGGAAAATGCGTCGACATTTACCACAACCGGTAATCCGAACAATTATCTGAAGACACTTTCCGTGACCGGACAGTCGCTGACACCGGTGTTTAACGGTGCAACGACATCGTACTCGCTGATCGTTGATAACAGTGTGGAATCCATCGAAGTCAGCGCAACGGCGGTGGCATCGACCTCCACGGTATCCGGAACGGGAACCGTCAGTCTGAAAGTGGGAACCAACACGGTGTCCGTCAAGTGCAAGTCGCAGAGTGGTGTCAGCAGGACGTATAAGCTGACCGTCGTGCGGCAGGAAGGGGAAGCGGTCAGTACGGTTCCGACTTCCAAAACCTACACGGTAGGAAGCAAGTACATAACCGGAATCCAGACGGGAACGAAGGCGGCGACCGTTCTTAAGAACCTTACGGCATCGGGCGCGACCATAAAGCTGCTCGGCACGGATGGCAAGGATAAAACAGGTGCTGTGGCGACCGGCGATACGGTTGCCTTATATGACGGAAGCAACAAGAAGGTTTCCTCCTACACGATTGTGATCTACGGCGATGTCAACGGAGACGGGGAGATCAACGTTCTTGATATGATCAAGGTGAACCGCCATGTGCTTGGCCTGACAAAATTGTCCGGTGCGTATTTGGAGGCGGGCGATGCGAATCGCGCGGGAGACGGTGCGAACGTTCTTGATATGATCTATATCAACCGCCATTCGCTCGGACTTGTAATGATCAAACAGTAACGATAGAAGAAAAGGATAGCAGGTATGAATAATTTAGCGATGACAAAACATAACAGTAGCGCCGGAAAGAAACGGTATCGGTTTCTGGTATCACTTCTCGCCGTCGTTTTGATGCTGGGATGCATGATGATTCCGGACACGCAGGCGAAAGCGAGCAGTCTGTCGCTTGGCGTAAGTGCTTCTTCGGTCAAGATCGGAGACACGGTTACCGTGTCGATCACGGTTCCGGCAGGTGTGTCGGCGACCGTCAATGTGACGTATCCGACCGGTGTATTTTCATTCAGTTCCGCATCCGACACCGCCAATGCCAACGGCGGAACGGTGTCCATGACGATCGGAAGCTACGGAAGTACGAATACGAAGACGACCGGAACGATGAAGTTTAAAGCGAAAGCAGCAGGAAGCGCAACGTTTTCCGCATCCGCTCCGATCGCAGGCAACCAGGAAGGCGACCGTGTGTCGGTCAGTGGTGCGAGTGCTTCGGTCCGTGTCAAGAATGAGTCGAATGACAGCAATTCCAATAATGACAGTAATAATAGTAACAACAGTAACAATAATAACTCTAATAATGGAAATGATAATACCAACAATGGGGATGATAACACAAGAAAGTCGGCAGACAATTCCCTTTCTTCTCTGACTTTATCGGCGGGCAAGCTCTCCCCGGCATTTCAGTACAATGTGACGAGCTATACCGCAGAGGTGGAAAATGACGTGACTTCGGTTGTCGTATCCGCCAAGCCGAGCAATGCGAACGCTACGGTAGAATCGGTTAAGGGCGGCGAGAATCTCGTTGTCGGAACCAATACGATCCAGATCGTTGTCAAGGCAGAGAACGGCGTGACCGCAACCTACACGATCAAAGTGACGAGAAAAGAAGCCGGAGCGGCTGACGAGCCGGACGAACCGGATGTACAAGAACCGGACAATACTGATACGCCACAGGAGCAGTGCTATGAGATCGGCGGAGTTAAGATGTACCCGTCGGAGGACGGCGATGAGACGCAGATTCCGGAAGGATTTGCCTTAAGTGAGATTACGCTTTGGGACAGTGCATATCCTTATTGGGTAAATGATGCGATCGGAACCGATGTGGGACTGATCTATCTTGTGGATGAAAACAAGGAGAACGGTGCGTGGTACCGCATCAGCGAAGCTTCTCCGTATGAGGCGTATCCGTTCATCTGCCTGAAATCCGAGTTTGGTTACATTATTGTAACACCGGAGAAGATGACGGAAACGGCACCGGCAGGCTATACCGCAGAGACCATTAATATAGAAGAAAAAGGCATTGTGGATGCATTTGTAAAGAGCGGTGACGAGAACAATGTTTTACTCTATGCCGTCAATCAGAATGGCGCTTACGGACTGTACCGCTACGATGTGCAGGACCGCACCTACATGCGCTACAATGAGGAAGCGCCGGTCGAGGAGGATACACAGGTAACCGAACCGACAACACAGCCGGACAATTCGAGAGTCAGTGACCTCGAGAGCCAGAACCGTCTGATCTTCTACGCATTTATTGTTGTGGTAGCCATCCTTCTGATCGTGATCGTCATTCTTGTGGTAAAGAGAAGACATGACGACGATGATGATGATGATGATCCGGACGATGCGTGGGATGACGAGGATGATGCAGAATACATCGAAGATGAATCGGATCTGTCAGATGAGCACGGAGGAATCCACAAGCGCTATGACCGCAGTGCATTTCTGACGGGAGACGCAGAGATCGCGGATGAGGATTCCGTTGAAGAAGCGGATGCAGAATCTTCCGAGGCGAAAGCGGGTAATGCTGATATTTCCGGTAACAGGGTTTCGGATGCAGAAGAGTCGGATGATGAAGTCTCCGGTGATGAGATTTCGGTCGACAGTGTTTCAAACGAAGAAATCGATGATAGAGCAGATGAAAAAGCTGCGGTAGAGAATACGCAGGATGCTCCGGTCAGCACAAGTACACTCGATCTTGAGGCGGTACTGGCACAGGCTGTCTCTGAGACGATGAATGATAACTCTGATGAGGATACAAAGGAATCTGAGATTACGATTGCAGAGGATAAAGAATCTGACGTCGATGAAATGATGGGCGAAGATAAGAAGCCGAAGAATCATCGCAAGAAGAAATCTTATCGCGAGGAGATCGAAGAATCGATGGATGAGTTTGATCTCGATGAGGATGAGGACGATTTCAACTTTGACGATGACGAGGAGGAACAAGAGGAGAAACCAAAGAAAAAGAAGGCAAGACGGGGTCTTTTCGGAAGACGAAAGAAGAAGGATGAAGATGAGGATGACGATCTGGAATTTCTGGATCTGTAATTTTCACAATCTGTAATTTCACGATGAATAATCGCATTTTTAGGAGGCAATAACGAGTGAGACCATATACAGATAAGGCAAAGAAGGCGATCGGCTACGCCAACCGCCTGTCGAAGTCCATGCAGTGCAATTATGTCGGAACGGAACATATTCTGGCAGGACTTCTGCGGGAGGGAAGCGGTGTGGCTGCCGAGGTACTTGCCGCAAACAACATAGAACTGGAAAAGCTGCTGGAGCTGATCAACGAGCTGGTTGCTCCGGGCGATGAGATCGCTGTCATGGATCGTGACGGCGAGACACCGCGCACGGAGGCGGTGCTCGAGCGCGCGTCAGAGATCGCGGAGCGCTTCGAGTGCGATGAGATCGGAACGGAGCATCTGCTTCTTTCCATGATCAAGGAGGGCGACTGCGCGGCATGTCGTCTTTTGAACACGATGGGTGCCAATCCGCAGAAGCTTTTCGTGGATATTTTAGGTGCAATGGGTGAAGACCCGGCGCGATACCGCGATGAGATCCAGCGCGGAAGAAGTGACAACAGTGTGTCGCTGACACCGACTCTGGATCAGTATTCGCGTGATCTGACCGCTTTGGCGCGTGCGGGAATGCTCGATCCGGTCATCGGACGAAAGCGTGAGACGGAGCGCGTCCTGCAGATCCTCTGCCGCAGAGGCAAGAACAATCCGTGTCTGATCGGTGAGCCGGGTGTCGGCAAGACGGCGATCGTGGAAGGTATCGCACAGAATCTTGTGAACGGTACGGTTCCGGAGATCGTTGCCGGAAAACGCCTTGTATCACTGGATATGTCCGGACTTGTGGCAAAATCCAAGTACCGCGGTGAGTTTGAGGAGCGTATTAAGAAAGTAATAAACGAAGTGGCGGCAGCCGGCAATGTTATGCTTTTTATCGATGAGCTGCACACGATCATCGGAGCCGGCGGCGCGGAAGGTTCTCTGGATGCGTCCAACATTTTAAAGCCGGCGCTCGCAAGGGGCGAAGTGCAGGTAATCGGTGCCACGACGATTGAAGAATATCGTAAATACATTGAGAAAGATGCCGCTTTGGAACGCCGTTTTCAGCCGGTACAGGTAGGCGAGCCGACAGAAGAGGAGTCCGTTGAAATCTTAAAGGGACTGCGAGGTCTGTACGAGAAGCACCACAATGTGGAGATTACCGATGCCGGCGTGGAGGCCGCGGTGCATCTGTCCGCCCGCTATGTGAACGACCGGTTCCTTCCGGATAAGGCAATCGATCTCATGGATGAGGCGGCGGCCAAAAGCCGTCTTGGAGTGATGCGTGATCCACAGGAAGCAATCAGCAAAAAGCAGGAGATCCGTCAGGCGGAGCTTGACCTTGAAGATGCGCTTCGCGATGGCGATATCGAGAGAGCGCGCACTCTCAAGGCAGTCAAGGAAGACCTTGAGGCGGACTGGGAGAAACTGAATAAGAAGAACCACCGCGCGGACAAGAGAAAGAAGCCGGTGGTCGGAGAGAATGAGATTGCGGAAGTGGTTGCGGGCTGGACGAAGATTCCGGTGAGCAAGCTGACCGAGAACGAGGCAGCACGCCTGCAGAAGCTCGAAGAGACGCTTCATAAGCGCGTCATCGGACAGGAGGAGGCAGTCTCTGCCGTGGCAAAAGCAGTGCGAAGAGGACGTGTCGGACTTAAGGATCCGAAACGCCCGATCGGTTCATTCCTGTTCCTCGGACCGACCGGTGTCGGAAAGACTGAGGTATCGAAGGCTCTTGCAGAGGCAGTATTCGGAAACGAGGATGCCATGATCCGCGTTGATATGTCGGAGTATATGGAGAAACACAGTGTGTCAAAAATGATCGGATCACCGCCTGGATACGTCGGACATGAGGACGGCGGACAGCTCTCCGAGAAAGTGCGCCGCAATCCGTTTTCCGTTGTGCTTTTTGACGAGATTGAGAAGGCACATCCGGACGTGTTTAATATCTTGTTACAGGTGCTTGATGACGGTCATATTACCGATTCGCAGGGACGCAAAGTGGATTTCAAGAACACGATCATCATCATGACCAGCAATGCCGGTGCGCAGTCGATCATCGAGCCGAAGAAGCTCGGTTTCGGTGTGCATGAGGATGAGAAGCAGGATCATGAGCGCATGAAGAGTAACGTGATGGAAGAGGTGAAGCGCCTTTTCAAACCGGAGTTCTTAAACCGAATCGATGAGACGATCGTATTCCGTGCACTCAACAAGGATGATATGAAGAAGATCGTGACACTCATGGCGAACGAATTGCAGAAGCGCTGCAAGGAGCAGCTTGCGATCGATCTTGTGATCCGCGATGCTGCCAAGGGATATATTGTGGAGAAGGCATATGACCGCAAGTATGGTGCGAGACCGCTTCGACGCAAGATCCAGGATGAGATCGAGGACCGCCTTGCGGAGGAGATCATCGCCGGAAATGTGAAGGCGGGGGACCGTGTGGTCGTGACGACGAAAAACAAGGCGCTTGTGGTTGAAAGAGAGTAAGGAAAATTCGAATGATACGATAGGAAATGATTGTATCAAAACGGCAAGAGTGTTATAATTTGAATATCAATTTTACGACTTGAAAAGTCTATACAGGAGGAGAAAGATGGCTGCAATCAGTGAATTAATTCGTACCGAGGCCAATGGTACACTCAGCTTTGGAGATTATACTTTAGGGGCAAAGGCAAAGCTTGATAACTATGATTTTAACGGAGATAAATATAAGGTTAAGACTTTCAAGGAGATTACGAAGTTAGAGCGTAACGGCCTGTTCGTATACGAGTCTGTTCCGGGTACAGCTGTAACCGATTTTGATCAGACAGAGAATACCGTCGCATTTACGGTAGAAGGACCGGAAGATGCACAGATCACACTTGAACTCGAGGAGGAGAGTGAGTACGAGATCACGATCGACGGAAAGTCTGCAGGAACAATGAAGACCAATCTGGGCGGAAAACTCAGCATGAGTGTAGAGCTTGAGGGCGCAGATCAGGTTGCAATCAAGGTGGAGAAGAGATAATATATGGCAAAAGCAAAAACGAGCGCGTTTTTTTGCCAGAATTGCGGATACGAGTCAGCCAAATGGATGGGACAGTGTCCGGGATGTAAAGAGTGGAACACGTTTGTCGAGGAACTGGTGGACCGGAAAGCGTTAAGCGGATCCGGGAAGAGAAAGCCGGCTTCCGAGGCGAAGCCTGTTCCACTCTCTTCGATTGTGGCATCGGATGAGGAACGCGTCAGTACAAATATGAAAGAATTAGACCGGGTGCTCGGCGGGGGAATCGTGCGCGGTTCGCTTGTGCTCGTCGGGGGAGACCCGGGTATCGGTAAGTCGACACTCCTGCTTCAGGTGTGCCGTAATCTCTCGGCACAGGGATTATCCGTTCTATATGTATCGGGAGAAGAGTCTCTACAGCAGATCAAGATACGTGCGGAGCGCATCGGCACATTTACGGATCAGCTGCAGCTTCTCTGTGAGACGAATCTGGATCTGATCCGCGAAGTGATTGAGCGCCAGAAGCCGCAGATCGTTGTGATCGACAGTGTGCAGACGATGTACAATGACAGTGTCGGCTCCGCGCCGGGAAGCGTGTCACAGGTGAGAGAGGCGACGTCTGTCCTCATGCAGATTGCAAAGGGGCTGGATATCTCTATCTTTATTGTAGGACATGTGACCAAGGAAGGCGTGGTCGCCGGACCGCGTGTGCTGGAACATATGGTAGACACCGTTTTGTATTTTGAGGGCGATCGTCACGAGAGTTACCGCATTCTGCGCGGTGTGAAGAATCGTTTCGGATCGACCAATGAGATCGGTGTCTTTGAGATGCGCGCGGAAGGACTTGCGGAGGTGGAGAATCCTTCGGAGTATATGTTAAGCGGCAAGCCTGCGGATGCATCGGGATCCGTCGTGGCTTGCTC
>CAKRKX010000060.1 GCA_934358675.1 uncultured Agathobacter sp.
GGCGGCAAGAGGCAAGATCACGGAGATCACAGAGAATGAAGTGACCGGATGCACGGTTAAGCAGGATCTGGGTGACGGTTATACCGCAATCTACGGACAACTTAAGGAACTCAACTTTAAGAAGGGCGATATTGTGGAAGCAGGACAGGTGATCGGATATGTCAGTGAGCCGACGAAATACTATTCCGCAGAAGGAAGCAACCTCTATTTTGAGTTGCAGAAGGATGGTAAATCGGTCAATCCGAAGGACTTTTTGCCGGAGCTTCCAATGAATACCATGGAATAGGCAAATCGTGGTTTGACTTTACGGAAAATTTTGATACAATAAGAATGGGTGCTTCTCCATAGGCGGAGAAGCACTTTTGGGTGTATTTTGAAAGGAGGACGCAATGGATTTTACAGAATATAATGATTTAGTTCAAAGCTGGATTCAGCAGATACTGCAAAATCGTGAAAAGAATGCGGAACTCACTTTAAAATATGCAAATGATATCATCGAATACGGACAGAAGACCGATGATTGTAAGTTGATGGGAATCGGTTATTACTATAGTGGAGAGACCTACTATGGACTGAACGACGGTCAGCACTTTTTCGAGAATATGAATAAGGCATTATCCTACCTCAATGAAGCAGAGGAGTGGGATTTTATGACACGTTGTTACAATTATATGGGTATCGCTGCGCTCAACCGCGGCAATATTCCGATCGCTTTGGATTACTATCTGAACGGTCTGAACTATTGTCATACATACCACTTTACGGCGCAGAACATTTTTTTTAATGTCAATCTCGGTGTGCTCTACTATGAGTGCGGTCGTTATGCGGATTCCGAGGCTGCATTACAGGAAGCATACGATCAGATGATGAAAGAACCGATTCGCAAGCAGTACGATTCCTATATGTTCTGCATTTACGGCAATCTCGCGCGCGCGTTGGCGCGGCAGGGGAAACTGGATCGCGTGGGAGAGATTATTCAACGCGTGCACGAGGATCACTGGCAGGGCGGCCAGGTTCTCGACAAGGTTTCGCTTTGCTGCGTGGAAGTATTGTATTATCACCGCATGGGAATGGAGAAGAAGCGCGACGAGAAGATACAGATGATCATGGAGATGATGCCACAGAACCTGATCGTGCTGGATTTCTTCTTTGATTTCTACGATTGCTGCAAGGTGCTTCTCGAAGCAGGGAAGGACGAAGCGTTCTGGCATATTATCGACATTCTTGAGCCGCTGGTTCGTAATTTCAATATCACGAATCTGCATCTGAAGATTATCTCGCTCAAGATGAAATATTACCGTCAAAATCATAAGAATGCAGAATTTCTTCAGGCTGCGGGACTCTATTATGAGTTGTCGGAGCTGATGGAGATTGAGACCAACAACATGGTCAGCAACGTGATCGCGCTGCGCAGGAACCTTGAATCGGCAAGACTGGCGCGCCAGAAGGTGGAGCAGGAGAATGTGGTGCTCCAGCGTAAGTCGGAACTGGATCCGCTGACCGGTATGGCGAACCGCTTCCGCATGAATGATTATTCGGATGAGGTGTTTGCAGAGGCATTGGGAAATGCGATTCCGTTTGCGGTGGAGATTCTGGATATTGATTATTTCAAGGAATACAATGATAATTACGGTCACCAGCAGGGGGACAAGTGCTTAGAGCAGATTGCAGCCGTGATCCGTCAGTTGACGGAGGAGAATCATGCTTTTTGTGCACGTTACGGAGGCGATGAGTTTGTCATCATCTATGAGAACGTGACAAGGGAGCAGATTGCGGCATTTGCGGCGGAACTGAAGCGCAGAGTGATGAATCTGCAGCTTGAGCACCGTTATTCGAAGGCGTTGCCGGTTGTGACGGTATCGCAGGGGATCTGTTGGGATACCCCGCGCAAAGGTAACAAGATGTGGGATTTCCTGCATTCGGCAGATAATATGCTCTATCGTGTTAAGAATTTCAGCAGAAATAATTACTGCGTTGGAGATGTCAAGGAAACCGATGATATGATATTTGGAACGCTGCAGTAAGGCAGCGGGAGGCATAGAAATCAGCAAAGAAAAGGAACAGAATGGAAACAGTCAGATTTGAAGAATTGAATTTATACCCGCAGCTTCTGCGGGCAATCAAAGAGATGGGATTTGAGGAAGCAACACCGATTCAGGCGCAGGCGATTCCTGTTGTTATGAGCGGCGTGGACGTGATCGGTCAGGCACAGACCGGAACCGGTAAGACAGCTTCCTTCGGAATCCCTCTTTTAATGAAGGTAGACCCGAACAATAAGAAGACACAGGCGATCGTGCTTTCGCCGACAAGAGAACTTGCGATTCAGAGTGCGGAGGAGATCCGCAAGCTCGCAAAATACATGCACGGTATCAAGGTCCTTCCAGTATACGGCGGCCAGGATATCACCCGCCAGATCAAGGCGTTAAAGGGTGGTGCAACCATCATCATCGGTACACCGGGACGTATTATGGACCATCTTCGCCGTAAGACGATCCGCTGCGATTACGTGGATACGTTTGTGCTGGATGAGGCGGATGAGATGCTCAACATGGGATTCCGCGAGGATATCGAGACGATCCTTTCCTATGTGGAGAATGAAAATCGTCAGACCGTGCTTTTTTCCGCAACGATGCCGAAGCCGATCTTAGAGATCACGAAGAAGTATCAGAAGAATGCGAAGACGATCAAGGTGACCAAGAAAGAACTGACCGTTCCGAGCATTGATCAGTATTATTATGATGTGCGACGCAACGACAAGGTGGATGTACTCACCCGCCTGCTGGATTACTACAATCCGAAGCTCTCACTCGTGTTCTGTAACACGAAGCGTATGGTCGACGAGCTTGCTTCCGAGTTACAGGGACGCGGCTATGCGGCAGAGGGAATCCACGGAGATATGAAGCAGCAACAGAGAGACCGTGTGATGAAGAGCTTCCGAAGCGGACGCTGCGATATTCTGATTGCGACCGATGTGGCTGCACGAGGAATCGATGTGGATGATGTCGAGGCGGTATTCAACTACGATCTGCCGCAGGATAACGAGTATTATGTGCACCGTATCGGAAGAACCGGCCGCGCGGGAAGAACCGGTCGAGCATTCAGCTTTGTCAAAGGCAAGGAAGTATATAAGCTCAAGGAAATCCAGCGTTACTGCAAGACGAAGATCAAGGCACAGCCGATCCCTTCTTCGGACGATGTGGCAGAGATCAAGGCAGAGAAGATCTTAGACGAGATCGGACAGATCATTGAAGACGGACACTTAAAGGAGATGATCGATCTGATTGAGCGTCAGGTCAACAACAGTGATTACACCGCAATGGATATTGCTGCTGCTTTCTTAAAGCAGGCGATCGGAGGAGTGGAGCTCTCGAAGGAAGATCGTGATATCGAGGATGCGTTAGCCGGAGACACCGGAGCCGAGGAAGGCATGGTACGTCTTTTTATCAATATCGGCAAAAGCCAGCGAATCCGTCCGGGCGACATCTTAGGTGCGGTTGCCGGGGAGGCAAAGATTCCAGGCAAACTCGTCGGTGCGATCGATATGTATGATAATTATACGTTTGTGGAAGTACCGGCAGAGTACGGAAAAGACGTGCTTCGCGCGATGAAGAACGTCAAGATCAAGGGCAAATCGGTCAACGTCGAGCCTGCAAACGCACGATAACGATAATTGTATGGGATTTTGCACAAAAACTTTACATGGATTTTATTGAAATCTACCAACGATGGTGCTATACTAACGCCGAAAAGAGATAAAGGAGGTGTTGAGTATGCGTACAATCGATCCAACCATGTCTTTTGTGCAGGTCGTTCAGTACTACAAAGATTATGCACAGCGGACAAGAAGTTGCGGACGCAGACCGGTTTCGTTCATGCGTTTTGTAACAGGCAGATTCTAAAGTCGGATGACAAGGCAGGTAGCATAGAAGCTACCGGATGTCAGCCGGCTTTTTCTATTTTTCTGATCATCTTATTCCTTTCAGGTTTTAATGCTTTTTCCCCGATTTTATATTTTTTGTCCTAACTTGTGCTTTTTATACTGAATTGTGCACAAAAACGATTTCACAAATTTAGGACAGTATACAAAAACAAAAATGCCTACTTGTCAAACTAATGGTATTGGGTATATAGTTACCTTACTGAAAACGTTACCGAGAACATTTCCGGAAACGTTTTCGAAAGATGATTACTCATTCATAATTTTAGGGAGGGAAAACGAGTATGAAGAAGAAATTGGTATCTTTATTGTTAGTATCAGCAATGGCAGCAACAATGTTGGCTGGCTGCGGCGGAAACGGTGGAAGCAGCGACAGCAACGATGGCACACAGGCTGGCGGCGAAAAGACAGCAGCTACAGGTTCTGTTTACTTATTAAACTTCAAGCCTGAGACAGATGAGGCTTGGCAGAACTTAGCTAAGACTTACACCGATCAGACTGGTGTTGATGTAACAGTACTTACTGCAGCCGACGGACAGTACAATACAACATTACAGGCCGAGATGGCTAAGGCAGAGGCTCCTACAATCTTTACAGTAGGTAACTCAGCAGCAGCTAAGACTTGGGAAGACTACACAATGGATCTTGCTGACACAGCAATCTATGATCACTTAACAGATAAGTCCCTTGCAATCAAGAACGGCGACAAGATTGTCAGTGTGGCAAACTGTTATGAGTGCTATGGAATTATTTACAACAAGACCATTCTGGAAGGCTACTGCGGAATGGATGGAGCAGTTGTTAAGTCTGTTGACGAGATTAACAATTTTGATACTTTAAAGGCAGTTGCAGATGATATCAATTCAAGAGTTGATGAGATCAACGATGCACTTGGAACCAATCTTACAGAGGCATTTGCTTCCGCTGGTCTTGATGATGGATCTTCATGGAGATTCTCAGGACATCTTGCAAATATGCCACTGTACTATGAGTTCAAGGATGACGGTGCAGATCTTATCGCTGGTGAAGAGAAGATTACAGGTAAGTATCTTGACAACTTTAAGGCTGTTTGGGATATGTACACAGGCGATTCAGCAGCAGATCCTAAGACATTGAACTCTGGTGCATTAAATGCAGAGGCAGAGCTTGGTATGGGTGAGGCAGTCTTCTATCAGAACGGTGACTGGGAGTACTCACCACTTACAAATCCTGATAACGGTTATACAGTTACAGGCGAAGACTTATCAATGATGCCAATCTACTTTGGTGTTGATGATGAAAATCAGGGTCTTTGCGTAGGTACAGAGAACTATTGGGCAGTCAACCAGAAGGCTGATCAGGAAGATATTGATGCTTCATTAGACTTCCTTGAGTGGTGCATTACTTCTGACGAAGGCCGTGACGCTATCACAAACGATATGGGACTTACCGCTCCATTTGACACATTCACTGGTGATTATGAGACAAAGAACGCTTTCGCACAGGCTTCTAACGCTTTAATGTCAGCTGGAAAGACTTCTGTAGCATGGAGCTTCAATGCTACTCCAAACGTAGATACATGGAGAGCTGATGTTGTAGCTGCTCTTACTGCTTACACAGCAGGTGAGGGAAGCTGGGATGACGTTGTTACAGCATTCGTTGACGGTTGGGCTAATCAGTGGGCTCTTGCTAACGAGCAGTAATTTTCAAAATTTCATCAAAAACTCATGAATGAAAAGGGGTGTAAGTGGCGAGCCGCTTACGCCCCGTTTTTAAAAAGCGAAAGGAAACTATTATGGAAAAAGCGATTAAGAGATATTTCCCGATATTTTTGATCCCGACAATGATCGCATTTACAATTGGATTTATTGTACCATTTGTATATGGAATTTTCCTTTCCTTCTGTAAGTTTACGACAGTAACGGATTGGAAATGGAAAGGCTTAGAAAATTATACAAAAATCCTGTTTGTAAACGGCAAACTCGATACAACATTTTTACATTCGCTGTGGTACACAGCATTGTTTACCGTTGTATCGGTACTTATCATCAACGTGGTAGCATTTGCAATCGGTATGCTTCTTACAAAGGGAATCAAGGGAACAAACCTGTTCCGTACCGTATTTTTTATGCCGAACCTGATCGGTGGTATTGTATTAAGTTACATTTGGTTAATGATTTTCAACAGTTGTCTGGCTCATTTTTCCAAGACGATCGTATCTACACAGTGGTTCGCATTCTGGGGACTGATTATTGTAGTCTGCTGGCAGCAGATCGGATATATGATGATTATCTATATTGCAGGTATTCAGAATATTCCGGGTGAGCTGATTGAGGCAGCCAAGATTGACGGAGCAAATGCATGGCAGCTTCTGAAGAACGTAACACTTCCTATGTTAATGCCGACAATTACCATTTGTTCATTCCTGACTCTGACGAACGGTTTCAAGCTGTTTGATCAGAACCTGGCTTTGACCGGTGGTAATCCGGGCAAGATGTCCGAGTTACTTGCGCTGAATATCTATAACACCATGTATGGTACTACCGGCTGGCAGGGTGTAGGTCAGGCGAAAGCTGTAATTTTCTTTATTCTGGTTGCCATCATTTCATTGGTACAGAATAAGTTGACAACGAGCAAGGAGGTGGCAGAATAATGGCTAAGGAAAAGAAACAGTCAGAGATTAGTGCTGTTCGTCGCGCAAAACACGGTGGAGTCTTAACCGTAATTTTTGCCATCGTCAGTTTTCTGTGGATTTCACCGATACTGATTGTATTTTTGAACTCGTTCAAGCGTAAAGCTTACATCTTCACTCATCCATTCAGCCCGAGTGCGAATTCTCTTTCAGAGGGCTGGGATAAATTTGTCAGCGGTATTGGAAGAGCAATGTGTGGATGGCTCAACTATTCCAACGGTATTCGTAAAACGAATCTCTGGGGATGTTTCGGAAATTCACTTTTTATTACAGTTGGATCGGTTGCACTCATTATTCTGTGCTGTTCCATGACAGCATGGTATATTACAAGAGTACATACCAAAGCGACAAAAGCGATTTATGTAATGTGTCTGTTTTCTATGATCGTACCATTCCAGATGGTAATGTTTACACTGTCGAAATTTGCAAATATCTTGCACTTGTCGAATCCGGTTGGTATTATTGTTGTGTATCTTGGTTTTGGAGCAGGACTTGCGGTATTTATGTTTACCGGTTTTGTAAAAAGTATTTCGCTGGAAATCGAGGAAGCTGCGATGATTGATGGATGCAGTCCGCTGCAGACATTCTTCAAAGTTGTTTTTCCAATTTTGAAACCAACAACCGTAACAGTTGCCATTCTTGAAGCAATGTGGGTATGGAATGATTACCTTCTGCCGAGTCTGGTACTTAATATTAACAAATATAAGACCATCCCGATCGCTGTACAGTTTTTGAAACAGAGTCATGGACAGATTGACTGGGGTGCGATGATGGCAGTCCTGGTTCTTGCTATCCTTCCGATTATTCTTTTCTACATTGCGTGTCAGAAATACATTATCGAAGGTGTTCTTGCAGGAGCAGTCAAGGGCTAAAAGGGGAGTCTTTGAGAGGTTTACAGCATGACGATAGTTGATATAGCGAAAGAATCTGGCTATTCAGTCAGTACCGTTTCAAGAGTGTTAAACGGACGCCGGGATGTCAGCCCGGCAGCCCGAGAGAAAATCATGGAGATTGTTGAGGCGCATCAGTTTGTGCCGAACAATAATGCCAAACACTTGAAACAGACGGTTAGTAAAAGCATATTAATTTTAGTAAGAGGTACGTCAAATATGCTGTTTGCCAGTGTGATTGAAGCGTTGCAGTCAACATTGGAGCATTCGGATTATGCACTTCGCATCCATTATCTGGATGAGGAAGCGAATGAAGTGGCAGAAGCCGTTCGGCTTTGCCGCGAGCATAAGCCGCGGGGAATTTTCTTCCTTGGCAGTAATGCACAGTATTTTAAGCAGCAGTTCTCACAAGTAGATGTTCCGTGTGTTCTTGTAACTGACCGGGCAGATGAACTCGGTTTTGATAACTTATCCTCCGTCTCAACCGATGATACGGCGGCTTCCGAAGTGGCGATGGATTATCTGTTTGACCATGGTCATCGCAATATTGCGCTGATCGGTGGTGATCCGGATGCATCCTCCCCGAGTGAGCACCGTTATCAGGGATGCTGCAAGAGTTATGAGAAACATGGAATGGAGTTTCAGGAGAACTATTTTGCCAAGGCACGCTATTCCTTTGAAAGTGCTTACCATGCAATGAACGAGCTTCTGTGTCGAAAGATTCCGATTACAGCTGTCTTCGCAATGGGAGATGTGATGGCAGTTGGCGCGATGCGCGCAATTTTTGACGCAGGACTTCGGGTTCCGGATGATATCTCGATCGTTGGATTCGACGGAACGCAGCTGGCGGATTATTACAATCCGAAAATTGTAACGATTCATCAGAATTATAAGGAGATTGCACAACGAAGTGTGGAGATCCTACTGCAAATGATCGAACTTAAGAAATCCGCTGTTCATGAGTTAGTTCCATTCGCTTTAAAAAATACTGAGAGTGTGAGGGCGCTCGATTCAGTATAAGGTATAACATTGATATAAAAATAAGAGGGGAGGCCCGGGTATCTGTCGCAGATACCCGGGTTTCATATTGTGCATTTTTATGAAACCCGGGGACAAAACCCGTGGGAAGTCTTATCTTATGGGAATGGGTAAGTGAAATCAAAGCTTGAAATATAGAGTGAAGATGGATAATATAAAAGAAAGCGTAAGAGACCCAAAGTACGGGATGTGCCTGTTGGATAGAGATTGTGCCAAATTGAATAAGCAGGTTCGAGCGGAAAGGAGGGAACATACATGAGAAAAGGATTAATCATGGAGGGCGGAGCAATGCGTGGCATGTTTACCGCCGGAGTTATTGATATTATGATGGAACAGGGAATGGAATTTGACGGTGCGATCGGGGTATCGGCAGGCGCGGTATTTGGTTGTAATTATAAATCAAAGCAGCCGGGACGTGTGATCCGATACAATGCAGCGTATTGCAATAATCCGCATTATGCGGGGGTCGGCTCGCTCCTTAAGACCGGGGATATTTTTGGTGAGCAGTTCTGCTACCACGACATTCCGGATCATCTGGACCCGTTTGATTATGAAACATACAGCAAGAATCCGATGCCTTTTTATGTGGTCGCAACGGATCTGAACACCGGGGAGGCCGTCTATAAGCAAGTGGATCGATGCGATAAAGAAGGCATGATCTGGCTGCGTGCGTCGGCATCTATGCCGCTTGTATCAAGGGTTGTCAGCGTGGATGGCTATGAATTGCTGGACGGCGGGATCGCCGACTCGATTCCTGTGCGCTATATGGAAGAAATTGGCTATGATCGCAATGTTGTAATCCTGACGCAGCCGCTTGATTATGTGAAGACCAAAAACCAGTTAATGCCGTTGATCCGTGTGCGGCTTCGTAAATATCCGAAGCTGATTGAGGCAATGGAGCACCGCCATGAGATATACAATGAAACTTTAGAGTATATTCGAAAGAAGGAAGAGGAAGGTTCTTTGTATGTGATCCGGCCGCCGAAGAAGATTGATGTAGGTAAAGTCGAGCGCGATCGTCAGAAGCTGCTTGCGGCTTATAAGATGGGGCGCGAGACGATGAAAAAGCAGCTGTGGAAAGTGAAAAATTTCCTGAAAGAAGAGTAAATTGCGTGATCGCAGATTATAATAAAGGCGATAGAAGTGCTCCGGTCGGAACATCTCCTATCGCCTTTCATCTTATGTGTGACTACAGTAAACGGTAGATCAGGATTGCGATCAGGATTCCGATGATCCCGGCGATCGTGATCTTGATCGTGAGTCCGAAGGTGAGGACTAAGATACCCAGATCAAGCACGAGCGGCTTCTTTAGTCCGAACGACTGTCCGTAGGAAAGCCAGCTCAAAAACGAGACCTTCGAGGCAAGTTCTCCGAGAAATCCGCCCAGCACAACACCTGCAAGGACAAGCAGTAACAACACCCAGTAATTTTTATTTGCAACGCCTTTTGTCATAATAAATACCTCTTTTCTGTCGTAAAAATACTCTTGCATTTTAGCATAAAAAGGCGTATGAAGCAATCATTGGGAACGCGGAACGACAATTCCGGAAGAATGTATAGAATAAGATACATAAATTGGATTGACAAAACCATAATATGAATATATAGTAATTTAGTAGGAATTAAAACGCAACTAGGAATTAATTACATGAAACCATAACTGGATGCGTTTTGCAAGTATATATGATGGAAAAGAGATGAAAACATGAAGATATCGACAAAAGGAAGATATGCACTGCGCCTGATGCTGGATCTGGCGATGAATAATACCGGAAACCCGGTAAGCCTCAAGGACGTTGCAAAGAGACAGGGTATCTCGGATAAATATCTTGAGCAGATCATTTCCGTGCTCAACCGTGCGGGATACGTCAAGAGTGTGCGAGGCGCGCAGGGTGGCTATCTGTTGCGGAAGGATCCGGAGGAGTATACGGTAGGCATGATCCTCCGATTGACGGAAGGTTCGCTTGCACCGGTTGCCTGTATCGAGGAGGACGAGGTAAGCTGTGACCGGCAGGAAGAGTGTGTGACACTGATTCTCTGGAAGAAGATCAACGATGCGGTCAGCGAAGTTGTTGACCACACGACACTGCAGGATCTTGTAAACTGGCAGCGTGAAAAGAACGGCGATTATGTTATTTAAAATAAAATAGAAAGAAGGTAGTGTTATGAGTAAATTGATTTATATGGATAATGCGGCAACTACGCAGGTTTATCCGGAAGTATTAGAGGAAATGTTACCATATTTTACAGAGCATTACGGCAATCCGTCCGCAATTTACAGCTTCGCAGGCGAGGCAAAACGCGGCGTGGATCATGCGCGTGAGGTTGTTGCGAATGCAATCGGTGCCAAGACCGATGAAATCTACTTCACCGGCGGCGGAAGCGAGTCCGATAACTGGGCACTGAAAGCAACCGCTGAAGCTTATGCAAACAAAGGCAAGCACATCATCACAACTGTGATCGAGCATCATGCGATCCTTCATACTGCACAGTGGCTCGAGAAACACGGATATGAGATTACTTATGTCGGTGTTGATGAGGATGGTAAGGTTAAGCTGGACGAGCTGGAAGCAGCTATCCGTCCGGATACGATCTTAATCTCCGTTATGGCAGCCAACAATGAGATCGGAACGATCCAGCCACTCAAGGAGATCGGCGCAATCGCCAAGAAACACGGCGTTTTGTTCCACACCGATGCGGTACAGGCTTTTGCACATATTCCGATCAATGTCGATGAGATGAACATTGATATGCTTTCTGCCAGCGGTCACAAGATCAACGGACCGAAGGGAATCGGTGTGATGTACATCCGCAAAGGCGTTAAGATCCTTTCCTTCATCCATGGTGGAGCACAGGAGCGTCAGCGTCGTGCAGGAACTCACAATGTTCCGGGTATCGTCGGAATCGGTAAGGCAACCGAGCTTTCCGTTGCCAACATGGAGAAGAACAACGAGTATGAGATCAAACTTCGTGATCATCTGATCGAGCGCGTTTTGAACGAGATTCCGTATTCAAGATTAAACGGACATCGCACGGATCGTCTTCCGAACAATGCGAACTTCTGCTTCCGTTTCATCGAGGGTGAGTCCATGCTGATCCTTCTGGATCAGGCAGGTATCTGCGGCAGCAGCGGATCGGCTTGTACATCAGGATCGCTTGATCCGTCACACGTACTTCTTGCGATCGGTCTGCCACATGAGATCGCACACGGAAGTCTGCGTCTGACCATCTCAGAGAAGACAACCATGGAAGACATTGATTATACGGTTGATACATTAAAGAAGATCATTGAGCGTCTGCGCAGCATGTCGCCACTGTACGAAGATTTTGTACGCAAGAATAAATAATAACCAGGAGAGATCGGAGGATAAATTATGTATAGTGAGAAAGTAATGGATCATTTTAATAACCCGCGTAATGTAGGTGAGATCGAGAACCCGAGCGGTGTCGGAACGGTCGGTAACGCAAAATGCGGAGACATCATGCGTATGTACCTTGACATCGATGACAACGGTATCATTCAGGAAGCAAAATTTAAGACATTCGGCTGCGGCGCAGCTGTTGCCACAAGCAGTATGGCAACCGAGCTTGTAAAAGGCAAGACTATTCAGCAGGCGCTGGAAGTAACCAACAAGGCCGTTATGGAGGCGCTTGACGGACTTCCACCTGTAAAGGTTCACTGCTCGCTGCTCGCAGAGGAAGCAATCCACGCAGCACTGTGGGATTACGCAGAGAAGCACAATATCAAGATCGAAGGCCTTGAGCGTCCGGTCAACGATATCAGCGAGAAGGAAGAGGCTCCGGAAGAGGAGTACTAAAGATTGGTTCCCTTTTTGAAAACTTTTTAGAGACCGGATTGGAACGCAATCTGGACCGCAAATTGTAAAATGGATACACAATATCATCAACCTGTGCTAGAATTAGTGCAGGTTGTTTCTTTATCGGGGCGCAGGAGTGTAAAATCCATGAAACACGCCCCGAAGAGAAGAGGAAGCGGGGCGCAGGAGCGTAAAATCCATGAAACACGCCCCGAAGGGAAGAAAAAGCGGGGCGCAGAAATGGGAAAATTCCGAAATCCGCCCCATATGGGATAAATGAGGTAAGCAAGGATGAAAGAAAAAGTTGTTGTGGGAATGTCAGGCGGTGTGGATTCATCGGTTGCTGCGTATCTGCTCAAGGAGCAGGGATATGATGTCATCGGTGTCACGATGCAGATCTGGCAGGATGAGGATGTGTTCACGCAGTCGCGCGAAGGCGGATGCTGCGGCTTGTCTGCAGTCGATGATGCGCGCCGCGTGGCAGACCGGTTGGAAATTCCATATTATGTCATGAATTTTAAGGCGGACTTTCAGAAGTCGGTTATCGATTACTTTGTCGATGAATATGAGAAGGGTCGCACGCCGAATCCGTGCATTGCCTGCAACCGCTACGTGAAGTGGGAGTCGCTTCTGCAGCGCTCTCTGGAAATCGGCGCGGATTATATCGCAACCGGACACTATGCGCGTATCACGAAGCTGCCGAACGGAAGATACAGCATTCGCAATTCTGTGACCACAGCGAAGGACCAGACTTACGCTTTATATAATCTGACGCAGCAGCAGCTTGCACATACGCTCATGCCGGTCGGCGATTATGAGAAGCCGCAGATCCGCAAGATTGCGGAGGAGATTGGACTTCCGGTTGCAACGAAGCGTGACAGTCAGGATATCTGCTTCGTGCCGGATCACGATTACGCCGGATTTATCGCAAGAGAAACCGGGCGGGAAAGCCTTCCGGGCAATTTTGTTGATGAGGACGGCAATATCATGGGACAGCATAGGGGACTCATTCATTACACGATCGGACAGCGTAAGGGACTCGGTATTCCGAGCGCCACACCAATCTTTGTGAAAGAACTTCGACCGGAGACGAACGAAGTGGTGCTCTGCAAGTCGGAGAGTCTTTTCCGCAGAGAATGTACGGTTGCGAATGTCAATTATATGGCAGAGGAACGTCTTGTTGAACCAGTGCCGGCAATCGGCAAAGTGCGTTACTCGCATGCAGGAGCGCCGTGCACGCTCTATCCACAGGCAGACGGAACACTTCGCGTGGTGTTTGACGAGCCGCAGCGTGCGATGACACCGGGGCAGGCGGCAGTGTTCTATCGCGACGATTATGTGCTTTGTGGCGGAACGATCGAACGGGAAAAATGATTTTTTTCGAAGGAATGAGCTGGGATATTGTGAACGATAAACTTGCAAAAGCATCAAGAGAACGAAATTTCTTAAAAAAGATAGAATAATCAGCGAAAAGGGTTGCAAATACCGGGTTGTATGATGTAAAGTGATAGTACAGTTGTACAGTTTTGGATTGCGCGTAAAAGAAAGGAGGCAACAGGACGTGAAAACGATCAGGAATCGAATATTGAGTGGAATGATGGCAATCATGCTTGTTGTTTCGCTTTTGGCAGTAGTGCCGGTTTCTACATTTGCAGAGACGCAGTACGTGAAGACTTATACGCAGTCATATGCTTTGAAGGAAGGCCAGATGTACAGTATTCCGCTCAAGATGAAGCAGAATGCGGATCTGACGGTTCAGATTACAATTATTGACGGCAAATCCGGCAAGCGTATGTTTGTGGTTCCACAGTTGTGGGAAGATTATGAAATGGGTGAGGGAAACAGTTCCTCCGACAAGACATTAGGACTGGGACCGGATATGGTGGACAAAGTCACAATTAAGGGTAAAGCCTTAAAGGGAAGCAAATCGGCGATCAGTTTTGGCGTTGGTTTTGGCGGTGATGTGAAAGTCAGAGTTAAGATTACAAGTGAAAAGAAATGTTTCGTGACCAAGAAGCTTGTCGAGGAGACAAGTGAGGAATAGATTCAGAGCTAAGCAGAGCATCGGAGAAATCCGGTGCTTTTTCTTTTTGGAAAATTCGCAAAAAAGTGGTTGACACTCCACCGGAATAGGTGTATATTCAATACAACAAATCAATTCCCACTAATACAGTGGGAAAATAAGGAATTAGAATTAGAGCGAAAAATAACAATATTCGGAGGACAGGATTATGGCAAACATTTACCAGGGAACATTAGGACTTATTGGAAATACCCCACTCGTAGAGTTGACACACATTGAGAAGAAATACGGCTTAGAGTCAAGACTTCTTGCAAAGCTTGAGTATTTTAACCCGGCAGGATCTGTTAAGGATCGTATCGCTAAGGAAATGATCGAGCAGGCAGAGAGAGACGGAAAATTAAAAGAAGGTTCTACGATCATCGAGCCGACATCCGGTAATACCGGAATCGGACTTGCAGCGATCGCAGCAGCCAAGGGATACCGTCTTATCATCGTTCTTCCTGAGACAATGAGCGTTGAGCGTCGTAACATCATTAAGGCATACGGTGCAGAACTCGTTCTCTCCGATGGAAGCAAGGGAATGAAGGGTGCGATCGCCAAGGCAGAGGAGCTTCACAAAGAGATTCCAGACAGCTTCATCCCGGAGCAGTTTGAGAACCCGGCAAACCCGGCAGCTCACAGAAAGACAACCGGTCCGGAGATCTGGGAAGATACCGACGGAGAGGTTGATGCATTTGTAGCCGGTGTCGGAACAGGCGGAACCATCACAGGTGTCGGCGAATTCTTAAAGAGCAAGAAAGCCGATGTGAAGATCGTAGCAGTTGAGCCTGCAACATCTGCCGTACTTTCTACCGGTCAGGCAGGCGCACACAAGATTCAGGGTATCGGAGCAGGATTCGTTCCGAACACACTGAATACAGAGATCTATGATGAGATCATCCCTGTATCGAACGAGGATTCCTTCGCATTAGGCAAGGAGATCGCCAAGGAGGAAGGCGTGCTGGTAGGTATCTCTTCCGGTGCAGCGTTATA
>CAKRKX010000061.1 GCA_934358675.1 uncultured Agathobacter sp.
ATCCGATACTCCGTCCATACTGTTGAGCATCGGTCCGTAGAAACCAAGCAGTTCTGCCGAATACTCGCGATCCAGCGGATACGTGGTTCCTGCAAGCGCTCCGGAACCGAGCGGACAATAGTTCATACGCTCATAAATATCATACATGCGGCTTCTGTCACGCTTAAACATCTCAAAATAAGCACCCATATGATGTGCCAGTGTGATCGGCTGCGCTTTCTGCAAATGTGTAAAGCCCGGCATAATCGTCTGTGTATTCTCCTTCATAATACGAAGAAGAACCTGTAACAGTTCCTTTAAAAGCTGGTCAGTCTCAAGCACCTGCTGTCTGGTGTAAAGGCGCATATCAAGCGCAACCTGATCATTTCTGCTTCGTCCGGTATGGAGCTTCTTTCCGGTGTCACCGAGACGATCGATCAGATTTGCCTCCACAAAACTGTGAATATCTTCATATTCTGATGTAATTTCAAGCTTTCCGCTCTCCACATCCGCCTCGATCTCATGCAGGCATTTAACGATTGCCCTGCTCTCCTCCTCAGTCAGAATTCCCTGTTTGCCAAGCATGGTAACATGGGCAACCGAGCCCTCGATATCCTGCTTATAAAACTTCTGATCGAAACCGATTGACGCATTAAAATTGTAAACAAGCTGATCGGTCTCCTTGGTGAATCTTCCACCCCATAACTGAGCCATAACTATTCCTCTCTTTCCTTTGTCTTTTCCATATTTGTAGCATGATTTCTATCATGATCTGCCGCAATCTGTCTGTCCCTGTCCCGCTTGGAAAAAACACATCCGCAGTAATACTGGCGATACATCTCGTATTCCCTTGAAATCTCTGTAGATTTCTTATAGCCGTCTTTTTTCTTAAAATCGGAAAAAAGGTACTTAATTCCGTACTCTTGTGCGAGCTTTGCTCCGATTTCATTCAGTTTTGCCGCATTTTTCAGCGGACTGATCGACAAGGTTGTCGTAACGAAATCAAAATCATGTTCCAAAGCATACTCTGCACTCTTTCGAAGGCGCAGCTCATAGCAGGCAAAGCACCTCTCTCCGCCCTCCGGAACATCTTCCATTCCCCGCGCCATCTCATAGAATCGCTCCGATTCATAGGGAGCCTCTATATAACTTACCGGATATTTCGTCGGGAACTGCTCAATAAAGCGCTTCTGTTCCGCAGCGCGCACCTGAAACTCTTCCGGCGGATAGATATTGGGATTGTAATAAAACACTGTGACGTGAAAATACTCAGCCAGACACGAAATGCAATAAGAACTGCACGGGGCACAGCAACTGTGCAAAAGCAGCGTAGGAACCTTCTGGTCGCTGCAATTGTCCCGTATCAGTTCTTCCATTACTTTCTGATAATTGATCGCATTCACTTTTCGTTCCTCAATAATTACTGTTCTTCGCCATCCCAGAACATCTGCCGGAAAATTTCTCTTCCCGTCTCTGTTCTGAAAATATTCTCGTATGCCTTTGCAATCGCGCCTTTTCCGGCACCATCCTCATAAAGATTTACAAGGAAGTCTGCCTCGATGAGCACCTGATAGTCAAGTCCGTCCACATTCGTATAAGTGTGATGGTGACCAATCAGATAACAGATACGATCGATCAGATAATTCTCAAAGCCAAGCTCCGAGAGCATCTTTTGTGCAACGATCGGACCTTCCTGTTCCTGAAGTTTTCCGTCGCACTGCCCGTATTTCTCCTCTGCAGGCTTGATTCCGATATCATGCGTGTACGCAGCCGCCTCCAGAATAAAAAGCGAACTCTCATCCATCTGTTCACCGACCGCAATAATCCGCGCAAAACTGTGCACCTTCACGAAATGCTGGATGCGCTTCGGATCTCCGCCGTAATAAGCGATCATCTTCAAAAACAGATCATCCAGCTGCTTTCTGCTGTAACTACTGTAACTATCGTCCATCTACCGTCTCTCCCTTGTCGAGCATCTGTAAAAAAATGGTAGCAGCAACATAAATGACTGCACATAAAACAACAAGCACTGCCTTACCGCACACGATTCCCGCAATTATCTCTGCAAGAACAAGCACACCATGCAGCCATAACTCCACGTGATGAAACATCACCGCAAGTCCCACTTCCAATATAATAAGAAAACACATTGCAACTACCGGAACTTTAAGTGCCGCAATTCCGACCACGATCATTGCCAGCGTGATCAGCGAAAACAATGCGATTGGAAGCACCATTCTACTGTCTTTCAGTTTCTTGATCATGTCCTGATTCATTCTTTAACCCCTTTGTGTAAATTGATGACTGATGCTATTATAGCAATTCTCTTCTCAAAGAACAACCGGATAAAACTAATTTAAGAAAAAATAAAACCGCCTATTCCGAAGAATAAGCGGTTCTAAGCCAATAAGGGGATTCGAACCCCTGACCTACGCATTACGAGTGCGTCGCTCTACCGACTGAGCCATATTGGCGTACTGAAAAGCACTCAATTATATTATCAAATCTTTTTCACAAAATCAACTGTTTTTTTATAAAATCTATTGACATTTGTATACAATCCGCTAGAATGGTTTTGTTGAGTTTATTTTTAGTAAACAAAAAATCAATTATTGGGGTTGTAGCACGATCACTAAACTTTTAATACATTATAAGCGTGTTACACAAATGAAGGAGGCTATGTCGTGGATATCGGACATCGCATGAAGGAACTTCGCATACAATACGGGCTGACACAGCAGGAACTGGCGGACCGCGCAGAACTCACGAAGGGATTTATCTCCCAGCTCGAGCGCAACCAGAACTCGCCGTCTGTCGGGACACTGCTTGATATCATCCAGTGTCTTGGCACCACTCCTGCCGAGTTTTTCACGGACGAGGAACCGGAACAGATCGTTTTTAAAGCAGACGATTATTTTGAAAAAATCGATGAGGAAAAGAATTGTCGGATCGAATGGATCGTCCCCAATGCACAGAAGAATGCAATGGAACCGGTTCGTATGACTCTCCACTCCGGCGGGCGTTCGGAAGTCTACCTGCCCCACGAGGGTGAAGATTTCGGCTATGTCATAAAGGGAACGATAAAGATCAGTTTCGGTGGCAAGACGCAGACTGTACGTGCCGGCGAATCTTTCTATTTTAAAGCAGGCAAGAAACACTATCTGGAAAATACAGGAAGCCGTGATGCTATTCTGATCTGGGTAACTACTCCGCCGAATTTTTGATTTTATTTATTCTATATACTAAGTACAAACAGAGATAAGGAAATAAAAACATGAGTAAACATTTAATTGATTTTATTGACATTTCAAAATCATACGACAATACACTGGTTCTTGATGAATTAAACCTTTATATCCGCGAGAACGAATTTCTGACACTTCTCGGACCTTCCGGCTGTGGAAAGACGACCACCCTTCGTATTCTCGGAGGTTTTGAGACACCGGATAAGGGAAAAGTCCTCTTTGACGGTCAGGATATTACCAATCTTCCTGCAAACGAGCGAAAACTGAATACCGTATTCCAGAAGTATTCACTTTTTCCGCATATGACAATTGCGGAGAATATTGCATTCGGCCTGAAGATCAGCAAGAAAAGTAAAGAATATATTAATGATAAAATTAAATATGCATTAAAACTTGTCAATCTTGATGGATTTGAGCACCGTTCCGTGGATTCACTCTCCGGCGGTCAGCAGCAGCGTATCGCAATTGCCCGTGCGATCGTAAACGAGCCGAAGGTGCTTCTTCTCGACGAGCCGCTCGGCGCACTCGACTTAAAACTGCGCCAGAGCATGCAGTACGAGCTGATCCGTCTGAAAGAAGAACTCGGTATCACGTTCGTATACGTCACACATGATCAGGAAGAAGCTCTGACCATGTCCGACACGATCGTCGTCATGAATCAGGGATATATTCAGCAGATCGGTACTCCGGAAAACATTTATAATGAGCCGGAAAATGCCTTTGTTGCCGATTTCATCGGGCACAGTAACATCGTGGACGGAACGATGATCGAGGATCGTCTCGTTGAAATTCTTGGCGTGAAGATGCCATGTGTTGATGAGGGCTTTGGAAAAAATCAGCCTGTCGACGTTGTCATCCGTCCGGAGGATGTGGAACTGGTCGAACCTTCGGAAGGCTATCTGGAGGGAGATGTCACTTCTCTCATCTTTAAGGGTGTACACTACGAGCTGGATGTCATGGCCAACGGATACGAATGGCTGGTGCACACAACAAAGTATGTGCCGGTCGGAACCCACGTCGGAATCAAAGTAATTCCGTTCAATATCCAGATCATGCACAAGCCTGAATCTTCCGATGAAAAGGCGGTGGAAATTGATGAATAAATTCAAGCAGCAGTTTTTAGCGGGGCCATACCTCATATGGATCATCGGATTTATCATTCTTCCGATGGTCATGATCCTCTATTATGCTTTTACCAACAGCGACGGTGCACTCACTGTCGAATACATTGCAGCGATTGCAACCGAAACCAACCGCAAGGCGATCTTTTTATCTCTGAAACTCGGAGTCATCTGTACACTTGTCTGTCTGGTGCTCTCCTATCCGCTTGCAATGATCCTTAACAATATGCAGATCAAGAATCAGGGACTTGTTGTATTTATCTTCATGCTCCCGATGTGGATGAACTTTATGCTCCGTATTCTTGCATGGAAGCTTCTGTTATCCAAAAATGGTGTGTTTAACAGTATTCTGACAAGCCTCGGGCTTTCACGAATCAATATCATCAACACACCGACAGCCGTTATTTTAGGAATGGTCTATGACTTTCTTCCGTTTATGTTGCTGCCGATCTATAACGCGCTCACACGAATCCGCAAAGACTGGATTGAGGCTGCGCGCGATCTCGGTGCCAACAATGTGACGATCTTCTTTAAGATCATTCTGCCACTTAGCGTTTCGGGTATTATCAGCGGAATCGTTATGGTATTCGTTCCGTCGCTCACAAGTTTTGCGATCTCACAGGTACTCGGTGGCGGACATGTCCTTCTGATCGGTAACGTCATCGAGCAGGACTTTATGCAGGGCATGCAGTGGAACGCCGGAAGCGGTCTGTCATTTGTTCTGATGATCTTCGTGATCGCCAGTATGGCACTCGTTAACCAGTTTGATAAAGAAGGGGAGGGAACCGCAATATGGTAAAGAAATGTGCCTCTCGAATTTATATGTTTTTGATTTTTGCCTTCCTTTATCTTCCGATCATTGTATTAATTGCATTGTCATTTAACAATTCGAAGACAAAGGTTGTATGGGGCGGCTTCACGCTCAAGTGGTACACAAGCTGCTTTCAGGATGAGAAGATCATGTCTGCTTTCGTGACAACACTGCAGATCACGTTCCTCTCCGCGATCATCGCAACTCTGATCGGCACACTCGCAGCTTTGGGTATCAATGCAATGCGCAAGCGTCATCAGACGATCTACCTCGGTGCAACGAATATTCCTCTTTTAAATGCGGATATCGTAACCGGAATTTCTATGATGCTTTTGTTTGTAAAGTTTATGGATCTTGGATTTGTTACCGTGCTGATCGCACACATAACATTCAGTATCCCGTACGTCATCTTAAATGTAATGCCGAAACTCAGACAGGTCAACCGCAGCACCTACGAGGCAGCCTTAGACCTCGGTGCCACACCACTGCATGCCTTTTACAAGGTAACATGGCCGGAGATCCTCCCGGGTGTCTTCAGTGGATTCATGATGGCGGTTACCATGTCACTCGATGACTTTAGCATTACCTACTTTACCAAAGGAGCAGGTGTCAATACACTCTCGACCATGCTCTACACCGAGCTGCGTAAGGGTATCAAACCGGAACTTTACGCGCTCTCTACCATTTTGTTCTTTGCGGTTCTTGTGATTCTTCTACTCGGCAATGTACGCCCTGGTAAGAAATCCCCGACCGACAGAAAATAAACATGAATTGAATCTGAAAGGAGTTTATCAATGAAAAAAAGATTATTGAGCATGGGACTCGTTCTTGCACTTGCTGCCGGAAGCCTCGCCGCATGTGGAAAAGGCGCGGACAGCGCGGACAGCGGAGAAACGCTGACCGTATTAAATTACGGAAAATACATCGATGAGGATGCCGTAAAAACATTTGAGAAAGAAACCGGCATCAAAGTAAAATATGAGGAATATGAAAACCCGGAAGAAATGTACACCAAGTACAAAGCAGGTTCCATCGATTACGATGTTATCTGTTCTTCCGAATATATGGTAGAAAAACTGATCTTAGAAGGCGAAGTTCTTGAGATGGACTATAAAGGAATGGAGAATTACGGCAATCTTGATTCCACTCTTGTCGATATGACATCTTCCTACGATAAAGATCACACCTACTCTCTTCCTTATTTCTACGGAACACTCGGTCTGTTATACAACAAGACTGAGGTTGATCCATCCGTTGTCAAGAGCTGGGACTGCTTGTGGGATACCACCTACGAAGATGAGATCATCATGGAGAATTCTGTGCGTGATACTTTCGCACCGGCACTGATTGATTTGGGCTATTCTTTAAACGAGACCGATGAAACACATCTGCGCGAGGCACTTAATTTATTAAAGAAGCAAAAAGACGATCAGATCGTGTACGCTTATTATGTTGACGAAACTGCTGATGCAATGATTGGTGAAGAGGCAAAGATCGCACTCTGCTACTCCGGCGAGGCAGCACTTGCAATGGATGAGAATGAAAATCTTGCCTACTCTGTACCGGAAGAAGGCTCGAACCTCTGGATTGATTCCTGGTTCGTTCCAAAGACCTGTAAAAATCAGGATGCCGCTATGAAATTTTTGAATTTTATCTGCCGCGATGATATCGCTGAGGCAAACTTTGAATACGTTCAGTATGCCTCTCCGATCACATCCGTTGTGGAAAATCAGGATGCAGATGTCAAAGCAAACGAAGCCGTCAACCCAAGCAGCGAGACAATCAAGCGCTGCGAAATCTACACTGCACTTGACAATGATGCAACCAAGCTTTACAGCACCTTATGGCAGGAATTATTATCCGATTAATTGCAAAATAATTGTCGGAAAAACTATTGCTTTTTACAATAAAACATGCTAAAGTAAGACCACGATATTCACCGTATCGTGGTTTTATTATTCTTTGTACGTTTCGTACAACAACTCCCCCATAGTATAGTTTCATTCACCGATACGAAGGAGAAATATGAACTATCAGGAATTTTTATGCAATATGAGAACCGAACTGTCTTCCCGTGTCACTCCGGGAGCAACGCTTAAAATACAGACGATCACCAAGAACAACGGTACACATTACGATGGTCTTATCATTTTACAGCCCGGTTGTAACATTGCGCCAACCATCTATCTTACACCTTACTATCATCGTTATCTCGAAGGTGTGCCGATGAAGGATATTTACGACGACATTCTCACCACATATCGACGCTATCTTCCAGAAACCGACTTTGATATCGGAATGTTTGTTGATTTTGACCGCGCCCGTTCCCGCATTATCATGCGGCTGATCAACACCGAATACAACGAGGCACTTTTAAAAGATGTACCGCATATTGAATATCACGATCTAAGCATCGTGTTCTACTGTCTCGTTTATGCGGATCCGACAAACCAGGGAAGTATTCTCATCCACAATTCCCATATACATATGTGGGACACTTCGGTTGAAGAGCTCCACCGGCTTGCCAGACAAAACACGCCCGCACTCCTGCCCTATAAAAGCATTCCTATGAAGGAATTGCTCAAGACGCATCCGTTGGCGCATCTGCTGGATCTCGATGAGATTCCAATGCAGATTCTGACCAACAAATACAAGACGAACGGAGCTTCCGTGATCCTGTATGACGATCTTCTGGCACAAATTTCCGATTTCTTTGCGCAAAGCATGATTCTTTTGCCAAGCAGTATCCACGAGTGGATACTGATCCCGGTTGACGAGTACAATGCAACAGAACTCGGTTACTACAGTCAGGTTGTGAAAGAAGTCAATGCCTCTCAGATTCCCGATGATGAAATTCTTTCTGAACACGCCTATTTCTACCGGAAAGAAACCGGAGAACTGATCAGCGAAATATAAAAAAGCCCCGGCGCAACACAGCGTCGGGGTATTCGTCTATTTCATATCACATAACGAGTCATATAACTTTTCGTACTCTCTTGCAGATTTGTTCCACGAGAAATCCTGTTGCATCGCACGCTGCATCAGATCTCCCCATGCTTTCTTATCATCACGGAAAACCTGATAAGCATACTCGATAATATAGCGCATCTCATCTGCATTAAAGTTGCAGAAAGAAAATCCCGTTCCGGTATTCTCATACTCATTGTATGCCTGCACCGTATCCCTCAGACCACCTGTCTCGCGTACGATCGGTATCGTACCGTAACGCATGGACATCATCTGGCTGAGACCACAAGGCTCAAACAATGATGGCATCAAAAACGCATCTGCCGATGCATAGATCTTATGTGCCTTCTCCTCCGAATAACCGATATAAGCAGAAACCTTATCTGGATACAGCGCATGGTAATGATGGAAGACATTTTCAAACTTGCTCTCTCCGGTTCCAAGCACAACAAGCTGTACATCAAGCTTTGTCAACAGTTCATCCAGCACATAGGAGATGAGATCAAATCCTTTCTGTTCGGTCATTCTCGAAACAATGCCGATCATAAATGCATCTTCGCGCACCGGAAGTCCAAGTTCCCTCTGCAGTGCCACTTTGTTCTTTTTCTTTATGCTCATTACATTTTTCGATGTAAAGTTCGCTTCAATGTACGGATCCGTCTCAGGATTAAATTCATCATAATCAATTCCGTTTAAAATACCATACAACACATTTCTTCTGGCGTTCATCAATCCGTGAAGGCCTTCTCCGCCCTCCTGCGTTGTAATCTCATTTGCATAACTCGGACTGACGGTTGTAACCGCATCCGCGTAGACTACACCACCTTTGAGATAATTCGCCTCACCATACGATTCCAGTTCCCTGTCGTTAAAGATCTGCTCCGGCAGTCCCGTAATATCAATAACCTCACGGATTCGCCAACGTCCCTGAAATTTCAGATTGTGGATGGAGAATATCGTCTTGATACCGGCATAAAAATTATCATCACCAAAAGCCGTATGTAAATAGACCGGAACAAGTCCACTCTGCCAGTCGTGGCAATGGATCACATCCGGCGCAAAATCAATGTACGGCAGCGCAGCCAGTACCGCTTTGGAAAAATATGCAAATTTTTCAACATCCTCGTATATATTGTTATACAGAGACGGTCCTGCAAAATAAAACTCATTATCAACAAAATAATAACGAATTCCCTTGTATTCCGCTTCAAATATACCAACATACTGTTTCCGCCAATTCAGATTCACATAAAAATGGCAGACAAAATGAAGATTAGGCAAAAAAGCCGCATCCATACAAGCATATTTCGGGAGAATCACACGCACATCATACTCATCCCGATCAAAATACTTCGGCAGCGAGCCTACGACATCTGCCAGTCCTCCGGTCTTAATATACGGAACAGCTTCGGACGAAACAAACAGAATCTTCTTCATTTCAAACACCTCCAAAGGATAAGGAACTCCCCTTCCCTATCTGTTTTTCATTTGTAGTCTTATCTTGTCTGTGATCAGCGCGATAAACTCGGAATTCGTCGGTTTCCCCTTACCGTTGCTGATCGTATAGCCAAACAGATCATCAAGCGTATCCATCTTACCTCTGCTCCATGCGACCTCGATTGCATGACGAATCGCACGTTCCACACGGCTCGGTGTCGTCTGATACTTCTTGGCGATCCCAGGATATAACACTTTCGTAATCGAATTGAGCATATCCATATTATTGACCGACATAATAATTGCTTCACGCAGATACTGGTATCCCTTAATATGTGCCGGCACACCGACCTCATGGATCATCTCCGTCACATCCTCCTCCAGCGATTGCTGCGTGTACTGTTTTCCATTCTCAACCGCAATATTTCTGCGCACTTCTTTTACATTTCTGCGATTGCGCACAGACTTGATCCGATCAAGAATCTGATTGTAATCAAAAGGCTTCATAATATAATAGTCTGCGCCTTTTGCAAATGCATCCTCAGTAATGCATTCATTCCCCACCGCACTGATCATCAAAAATGCAGGGCGGTTCTTCATTGTCGCATCGGAGCGAATTCTGTCCAACACACCAAGTCCGTCCAATTTCGGCATGACAATATCCAGCAAAACTACATCCGGTTCTTTTTCCTTGATCAAATGGTATGCTTCTTCTCCATCTTTTGCAGTTCCAATCACCTGTAATTCGCTGTCACTTGACACAATGTCCCCTAAAAGTTCCAGTGTCATCTGGTTATCATCCGCAATTGCGACATTTAGTTTTCCCATAATGGCCTCCTACTCAGAAGGTCAAATTCAGTCAGATATACTATAAGCAAGTCGCAAAGAAACATTTTGTCGAATTTTGCAAATAATATATAAATTAATATATTACATTACAACATTTTTTACAATAAAATCCGCACAATTTGTTCAGAAATCTTTGCAAAAAAAGGAAACCTGCGCCAAAAAGGAAACCCGCATCAGCAGGCTTCCTCAAACTGTGAATTATAAAGTTCCGCATAAAATCCGTTCTGTGCAAGCAACGCTTCATGTGTTCCCTGCTCGATGATATCCCCATCCTTCATCACAAGGATCAGATCCGCATCTTTGATTGTGGACAGTCGATGTGCGATCACAAAACTTGTTCTGCCGCGCATCAGGTTATCCATTGCTTTCTGGATCTCAATCTCCGTTCTCGTATCGACCGAAGATGTTGCCTCATCTAAAATCAGGATTTTATTATCCGCAAGAATGGCTCTGGCAATAGTCAAAAGCTGCTTTTGTCCCTGCGACACATTGCTGGCATCCTCGTTCAGCTCCATCTGATAGCCGCCTGGAAGTGTCTTGATAAAGTGATGGGCTCTGGCTGCCTTTGCCGCAGCGATCACTTCCTCATCAGTCGCATCCAGTCGTCCGTAACGGATATTCTCCATGATCGTTCCCTTGAAAAGCCAGGTATCCTGAAGTACCATACCGAACGCATCGCGAAGTTCTCTTCGGTTAAAATCCTTAATGTTGCTGTCGTTAAGCCGGATGGCTCCGCTGTTGACATCATAAAAACGCATCAGAAGTTTTACCATCGTTGTCTTACCGGCTCCGGTCGGTCCGACGATCGCGATCTTCTGTCCCGGCTTTACGTGTGCGCTGAAATCATTGATAATGATCTGCTCCGGATCGTATCCGAAATGTACATGATCAAACGTAACTTCTCCTGTGACCTTCTCAATATCCGCCGGATGCTCCACGATCTGTTCTTCTTCCTCTTCCTCGAGGAACTCAAATACCCGCTCGGAAGCGGCAGACATGGACTGAACCATATTGATAACCTGCGCAATCTGCTGAATCGGCTGCGTAAAATTCCTTACATACTGAATGAACGCCTGAATATCTCCAATCGTGATTATATTTTTGATGGCAAGCAGTCCACCGGTCAATGCAACGGATGCATAGCCAAGATTTCCGACAAACATCATGATCGGCTGCATCATGCCGGATAAGAACTGCGACTTCCATGCGGAGTCATACAGGATCTTATTCGTGCGGTCAAATTCCTCGATCGTATCCTGCTCACGGTTGAATGCCTTGATAACCAGATGTCCACCATACACCTCTTCCACCTGACCGTTAATATGACCTAAGTACTCCTGCTGGCTTCGGAAGAACTTCTGCGATTTCTTTGTCACCAGACCGATCAATGCCATCGAGATGGGAAGAATTACCAGCGCGATCAACGTCATAAGCGGTGAGATGCTCAGCATCATGATCAGCACGCCAACCAGTGTCGCAACAGATGTTATGATGGTTGTTATACTCTGATTTAATCCCTGACCGAGCGTATCGACATCGTTTGTAATACGCGATAACACTTCACCGTACGTGCGGCTCTCAAAGTATTTCATCGGCATGCGATTGATCTTCTCGGAGATTTCCTTACGAAGCTGATAACACACCTTCTGTGTGATTCCGGTCATGATCCAGCCCTGTACAAACGAAAACAGTGCACTGAGCAGATAAAGCCCGAGCACAAACA
This sequence comes from uncultured Agathobacter sp., assembly GCA_934358675.1. Taxonomy (GTDB): domain Bacteria; phylum Bacillota; class Clostridia; order Lachnospirales; family Lachnospiraceae; genus Roseburia. Next base: position 12,133 of record CAKRKX010000061.1, read on the forward strand.
GAAGGATCGTTCCGATTCTGCCGAAATCAATGCTTCCGGTTCCCTGAATCTTCGCCATCAGCCCTTCCGTCAATGCGGTGGTTGCCTTGCCGAGGATCTTCGGGCCTGCAACGGTAAACACGGTCGAGCATGCCGCGAACAGCATTACAACAAAAATGCTGATTTTGTATTTTGCTATATATTGAATTAATTTTTTGATCGACTTCTTGAAATTCTTAGGTTTCTCCCCCGGCTGCATGCCGTGTCCCATCGGACCTCTTCTTCGCTGAGGCGTATGTTTCATATCCTGATTACTCATGTAAAGCCACCTCACTTTCTTCAAGTCCCAATTCTTTCTCCGACAACTGCGATTTTGCGATCTGCTGATATACCTCACAGGATTTCAGCAGTTCCTCATGTGTTCCCTTTCCGACAATTCTTCCATCGTCAAGCACAAGGATCTGCTCCGCATGCAGGATCGTACTGATACGCTGCGCGACAATGATCACTGTACTGTCTTTGACATTATCGGAAAGAGCCTTTCTCAGCGCGGCATCTGTTTTTAGGTCGAGTGCTGAAAAACTGTCATCGAAAATAAAAATCTTCGGATTCTTTGCGATCGCTCTGGCGATGGCAAGGCGCTGCTTCTGTCCTCCGGACACGTTGCTTCCGCCCTGTGCGATCGAACTGTCGTATTTATCGTCTTTTGCCTCAATAAACTCGGTTGCCTGCGCGATTTCCGCAGCCTTCCTGATTTCTTCATCCGTTGCGTCATCCTTGCCGAAGCGCAGATTTGATGCGATCGTTCCGGAGAAAAGCACTCCTTTTTGCGGTACAAAACCAATCTCCTCACGCAGATCTGCCATACGGATGTTACGGATATCTTTTCCGTCTAACGTGATGCTGCCACCCGACACATCGTAAAGACGCGGGATCAGATTGACAAGCGTTGACTTACCGCATCCTGTACTGCCGATGATTGCGGTCGTCTTACCTGGTTCCGCAACAAAATCAATATCATGAAGAACATCCTCCTCGGCTCCCGGATACTTGAAATTCACATGATCAAAATGAACGACACCATCGTGTACCGTCAATTCTTCCGGGTTTTCCGGATCATGGATCGAGGACTGTGTATGAATGACCTCATCGATTCGATCCGCAGCAACAGCCGCTCTCGGAAGCATGATCGACATCATGGTCAGCATCAGGAATGACATTACGATCATCATGGCATAAGTGATAAACGCAGTCATCGCGCCGACCTGCATCGTGCCACCATCAATCTTATGTGCACCGACCCATACAATGCCGACTGTGAGCACATTCATGATCATCATCATACCGGGCATCATAAAGGTCATGACACGGTTGGTAAAAAGCATCGTCTTTGTCAGATCCTTATTCGCCGCATCAAAGCGTTCCTCTTCCTTCTTTTCTCTTCCGAATGCACGGATGACGGAGAGACCGGTCAAGATCTCGCGGGATACAAGATTAACACGATCAACGAGTTGCTGCATCAGCTTAAACTTCGGCATGGTCACAGACATCAGAGCCATTACATATCCTAAAATAACAAGGATTGCAAGGACGATAATCCATCCCATTCCCGCACCGGTCTGCATAACCTTAAGCACACCACCGATTCCGAGTATCGGCGCATAGGCGATCATTCGAAGCAGCATAACCGAAACCATCTGGATCTGCTGGATATCATTCGTGCTTCGTGTAATAAGAGACGCTGTCGAAAACTTATCCATCTCCGCATTCGAGAATCCGACAACCTGCTTGAATACTTTTCCCCGGAGCGTCATACCGATTCCGGCTCCGACTCTTGAAGCAAACAGTCCGACAAGGACGGTCACGATTCCCATTAAGAAAGCCATACCAACCATCTTAAGTCCCGCAGAAAGCAGATAACTTTTTTGAATATGATCCACATTAAGACCTGCAGCTTTATCGCAGGATACCGCGTAAGCCACACCCATCGCTTTCACAAGTGAGCTTCCCATGGTATCAATCGTATCCTCCATATTCTCACGTAACGCAAGAAACGTCTTCTTATCCATCATTCCCGCAGAAAGCATCTGATGAAAGATGGGACGGACATCCACGCAGTTTACTTCACGCTTGTTTCCGTCATCGTCTTCTTTTTCCTGCTTAAACGACTTCAGTTCGACCCCCATCATCTGACCGATCTGTTCGATCGACATATCGGAAAGCTCCGATTCCTCTTTTCCCATCTGCTTTGCGATCATAGACTTAAAGGTGTCTTCTTCCATTGCACTCATCTGATAATTCATGATCAGCGAAAGCACCATCTGTTCATCGATTTCATCCAGTTTTGTATCCGAATCTTCCGCAAGCTTATATACGCCATCTTCAAGTGTATATGCATTCTTCCATGTTTGAATCTCATCGTCCGTCATAATAAACTGTGCCGTCTCAAACTCATCCTCTGTAAGAGCTTCCGGAACAACATGTTCCACACCTTTGTTCTGGATTCCAACATCAATAATATCCGATGTGTAAGACGGAAGTGACAGATCACACCATGCCTGCACAAATAACAATGCAATGATGATCACGATTGCCTTCCAATACGGAAGCATGTTCTTAAATATGCTCTTCATCGTTCTGCTCCTTTCCGTCCTCGAATTTTCTGGCTTTTATTTCTTTCTCCGCAATTACATATATATTATTCAAATAAGAGATCAGACGTTTTATTTCCTCCTCATCCACCTGATTCATCACCGCATGCCCGAAATCACACATCGTGCTTCTTGTTCGCAAAGTGATCTCTTTTCCGGCTTCTGTCAATTCCACATAGGTGTTTCTTCGATCATCCTTATTGACATTACGCTCCACATATCCTTTGTTTTCAAGTCCTCTCAAAGTTCTTGACATTGCAGGCGGAAGTACATGTGCCTTTGCTGCAAGTTCCGAAATGGTAACTTTGCCCTCTTCTCCTTTATCCATGATCATACTCATCGTAAAGAATTCTGCCCGGCTGATATCCGGAAACATATCACTGAACTTCAATTTCCGGAACTGGCTCATTGCCCGAAACAGTTCTTCATACGTTGTTCCCATCTTATACTCCTTCATCTCTTTG
>CAKRKX010000062.1 GCA_934358675.1 uncultured Agathobacter sp.
AAAGGATGGAAAGCTTTACGGACTTCCAAGAAACACAGACGTTGCAGTATTCTACTACAACCAGAAGATGTTTGATGATAACGGATGGGAAGTTCCTACAACATATGATGACCTGTTAGCACTTGGACAGAAGATTCAGGATGCAGGTATCACACCGGTAGCTATGGATGGTGGAGACGGATGGCCGATGGCTGTTTATCTGTCAGACCTTCTGAATAAGATCGCCGGAACCGATTATGCATCAATCGTAAGCAATGCCGTATCAACCGGTGATTTCACAGACCCGGCAATCGTACAGGCAACCGAGTTGTTAAAGAAGACCGCAGATTCCGGATTATTCCAGAACGGTTATGATTCACAGGATTACGCAACAGCACAGAACCTGTTCATCAACGGACAGTCTGCAATGTACTACATGGGAAGCTGGGATGCTTCCATGGCATTAAACGAGGATATTCAGCAGGATATCCGAGAGAACATCCGCATGTTCACAATGCCGGTCGTTTCCGGAGGCAAGGGAACAGCAACCGATATCGCAGCTTGGAACGGTGGTGGATACGGTGTATCCGCAACATCTGAGCACAAGGATGAGGCAATCAAGTTCTTGAACTACATGTATCAGCCGGATAAGCTTTCCAAGTATGGCTGGGAGAACGGTGTCGGAATGTCTGCACAGGATCAGAGTGCTTACATGACCGGTGACGAGACCGAATTACAGATGCAGATCGTAGATGCGGTTAACAATGCAACGAGCGTATCGGGGACACCGATGAATGACTGCGGACCATCTGCATTCAAGACAAGCATTGAGAGTGAGATCCAGGGTGTATCCAACGGAAGCTTAAGTGTGGATGACTTCCTTGCTTCTATCGGATCCGCTTGTAATTAATATCGCTTCTTCAATATTTTCTCATAGAAACCCATTCCTCTAAAGGAAGATGGAGCCGCCTGTCCCGGGTGGCTCCATTTTGTTGCAAAAAGCGTGGAAAACGTTGATTTTCTGCGCTTTTTTGCAGTTGAAGATTTTACACCTTTTCCTAAAAATGGCATCTGTAATGTGCAGGAAGGCGTTGCTATAATTTTCTTATCAACAAAGAAAACTGTTAGGGAGGTAAAGGAGAATATGAAAAAACTATACAGTAACAAGTGGGTGATTCTAAGTCTGGTCCTGCCGGGATTGCTGCTTTTTGTATTCGCGATCCTGGCGCCGATCTGTCTGAGTGTCTACTACGGATTCACAGACTATTCCGGAATGGGATCGTATCATTTCATCGGACTCGACAACTACAAAGCACTGTTTCACGATAAGGCATTCGGCTTATCCCTTCGAAATTCGCTGCTTCTTGCAATCGGATTTATCTGCATCCAGCATCCGCTGGCAATGATCGTAGCGGCTGTGCTCGACAAGCTCGGCGGAAAGGGAGAGAGCTTTTTCCGATGCGTATACTTTATTCCGAATGTCATTTCCGTGGCGGTCATCGCATACTTATGGAAGTTCATCTACAACCCGGATTTCGGTCTGTTGAACAACCTGATCAAGCTGTTCGGCGGCAAAGGCGACATCAACTGGTTCAGTTATGATACCGCGATCTGGGCGGTGCTGGTCGTATTGATCTGGCATGGATTTGGATGGGGCATGCTCATCTACTATACCGGTATCAAGAACATCGATCCGGTGCTCTACGAGGCAGCAGCCATCGACGGAGCAGGCCCGGTACAGACGTTCATCAAGATCACACTTCCTCTGATGAAACCGGTCATTCAGGTAAACGTAACCATGGCGGTCATCTCCGCATTAAAGCAGATGGAAACCGTATATCTTCTGACCAACGGCGGACCGAACAACAGCACACAGTTTACCGCAAACTACTTATACCAGCAGGCATTTAAAGCTTTCAAGTACGGATACGGCAATGCGATCGGCGTCATCTTTATCATCGTATGTCTGATCGTAACTGTTCTTCTCGACAAGGTGTTTGCAGAGCGTGAACCAAAGGCAAAAGTCAGAGCAAAAGCAAAGGGGGCAGCATAATGGAACATGTAGGAGCAAAAGCAAAAAGAAAGAAATTTACGAAACCGATCCTGTGGGTTATACTTATTATAGTTGCAGTCATCCAGATCTTTCCACTTATCTGGCTTTTGGATTTCTCGCTGGCGAGCAGTTCGGAGATGTTTACAAACGGACTTCTCATCATTCCGAAGAAGATCCAGTGGGGCAACTACGTGAAAGCGTTTGTGGACGGTAACTTTTTGTGGTACTTAAAGAACAGTGTACTGATCAATGCTTTGGCAGTATTTCTTGTAATCGTGGTTTCCATTATGTCGGCGTTTGCGTGCCGCAGAATGAAATGGAAATTAAGCACTTTGGTTAAGACGTTGCTTCTGATGGGACTGATGATCCCAATCCATGCAACCCTTCTTCCGAACTACAAGATCTACAGTCAGCTCGGTTTAACCGATACGATCTGGGCGCTTTTGATCCCATATGTTGCATTCTCACTTCCGCAGGGATTGTTCCTGATGACCAGTTTCATGGAATCCATCCCGGTCGAGCTGGAGGAAGCAGCAGTTATGGACGGATGTGGTATCTACCGTATTATCTTCCAGATCATTACACCGATGCTCAAATCATCGATCGCAACCGTAGCGATCATGACGTTCTTAAATAACTGGAACGAGTTTATGATGGCCAGCACCTATTTAAGTTCCGACAAATGGAAGACACTTCCGTTCTCGGTATTGGAGTTTACGGGGGAGTATTCATCCAACTACGCAGTGCAGTTTGCGGTTATGGCACTGACCGCTGCACCGGCAGTTATCGTATATATTATTTTGAACAAGCACATTACCAAAGGTGTTGCGATGGGAGCAGTTAAGGGCTAATGGTACAAAAAATAAAAAACTGGGTGAATCGCTTAAGTGTGAAAAAGAAACTCATCTTTTACGGATACGCGATCATCACACCCGTTTTGGTGGCAATCTGTGTCGGAATGGTCATTCACAACTACAGAGCCGCAAAAGAAGACCAATTACAGAATAATCTTGCAAGCGTGGAATCCCTGTCTGAGAGTATCAATATGTTACAATCGGATATCAAGGATTACACGACTTACATATGCTTAAACCAGCAGATCCGTGATCTGCTGGTTGTGCAGGATAAAGACAAAATGCAAAAGATGAATGCCGATGCACGTCTGTGGCAGGAACAGGCACCGATGGGCGTTGTGCAGGATATGATCTCGCTGCGGGGCGAGATCAAGACGATCGCGATCTACCCGGAGAACGGTATCCGGCCGTATCTTCGCGGTATGGACGGAAGCGTGCATTTGTCAACCATTGAAGATGTAAAAAATACCGATATCTATCAGGAAACGATCGCGAGTAAGACAGGAACGGTCTGGCGGAGAGTTGAGGCAGGAGGCGGCGATACCTACCTTACGAGCCGCACGGAAAAAATCGTACTTTATCGCGAGATTTTTGATCTGTCGAAAAAGAAAACACTCGGTTACATCGTGATCGGTGTCGGCAAAGAGAAATTTGAAGGACTCTGCGAGACCTCCGTCAAGGGCAATGAGGGTGTTATCGTTCTTGATCCGAACGAGGGGATGCTCGTCACTTCCGGACATGTGGATGAAAAGGTGCTTGAATATCTCAGTCAGGGGGATTTCCTTGCACAGGATTACCGGACCAGAGACAATCATTTTGAATATGGAAAATACGATATCGTGTGCAAACAGTTGTATGCTGACGGTTCGATCGTCTGCAAGATGGTACCGAAGAAGGATCTGAAAGCGCAGATCATGAGTATGACTTATATGCCGATATTTTTGCTGATCGGAATTCTGATCGGTATGCTTCCGCTGCTTTTGATCATATCCAATTTTGTGACAAAGCCTCTGCGTAAGCTGAGCGAGGCGATCACACATTTTTCGGAGGGAGACTTTGAGCAGCAGGTGGAAGTGACGACCGAGGACGAGGTCGGCGAGGTTGCGCGCTGCTTTAACAAGATGGTTGGCGATATCAAGAAGCTGATCGATGAGAATTATGTGATCAAGCTGTCCGAGAAGGAGAGTGAGCTTGCGGCACTGCAGGCACAGATCAATCCGCATTTCCTGTACAATACGCTGGATTCACTGTACTGGCAGGCAACGGAAGCCGGAAACGATGAGATTGCGGAGAGTATTCTTGATCTGTCGCAGCTGTTCCGCCTTGTATTAAATCAGGGGAAGAGTGTGGTAACGATCGAGCAGGAGATCGATCTGATCACGCATTATCTGCAGATCCAGAAAATGCGATTCCCGCGGAAAATTAACTACGAGATCACGGTTGCGCCGGAGGTGGCGAAGGTGAAGATTCCGAAGCTGATCCTGCAGCCGTTTGTGGAGAATGCGATCGTGCACGGTTTTGAGAATGTCAGCACCGCATGTCTTTTGACGGTGTGTGTCGAGCGGCGGGAGGATTATGTGCGGTTCGTGATCATAGATGACGGAATCGGTATGAACAAGGAACAGCTCGCATCGCTTTGGGAGAGTGAGCCGGCAAACTATTCGAAGGTGCGGATCGGCAGATATGCCATCAAAAATATCAGAGAGCGTTTACAGTTACGGTATCACGATGCGTTTCATCTGGAGATTTTAAGTGATGTCGGAAAGGGAACCACGGTCATTCTGGAGGTTCCTTACGAGGAGGGGGATTCAGATGCCAATTAAATTACTGATTGCGGACGATGAGGATATGATCCGCAAAGGCGTTGCCAAGTATCTGCAGCTGCACACGGACCGTTTTTCCAAAATCTATGAGGCGGAGAACGGACAGGAAGCGATTGACTTGACACTTCGCTACCAACCGGATATGCTTTTATTAGATGTACAGATGCCGGTGAAGACCGGTCTGGATGTTATGAAGGAAGTGCAGAAAGCGGGGCTTGAGCCGGTCACGGTGATCTTAAGCGGATATGACGCATTTTCCTATGCGCAGCAGGCGGTCAAGTTCGGAGCCAGGGATTATCTGCTCAAACCGGTTCGTGCTGCGGACATTCTGAACACTTTGAATGAACTTGCGGATAAATACATCGGCAAGGAGACGGAAGTGGTGGAAGAAGAGGAGACAACCAATCCGCTCGTGCGGGAGGCGACTGAGTATATGCAGGAGAATTATGCAAAGGATCTGTCACTGACGGAAGTGGCGGAGCATCTTCGCATTTCGACCGGTTATCTCTCGACGCTGATGAACCAGAATCTCGGATGCGGGTTTGTGGATTACCTGAATCAGGTGCGTGTGGACCGTGCGTGCTGCTATCTCGAGCAGAATCAGCTCAAGAATTATGAGGTGGCGTACAAGGTCGGATTCAACGATGAGAAGTATTTCTCCAAAGTGTTCAAGAAGATCAAGGGCATGACACCCAAGGAATATCGTATGTCGAGTAAACACTGATACGAGGAAATTATGTTACAATTTTTATTTCGATACATTCGAAAGCACAAGTGGCAGTACATTGCCGGAATTATCACGCTGTTCGTTGTGGACATCGCCAACATCTTCATCCCTAAGATGACCGGTGTCATAACGGATGGTCTGACACAACAGACAATTACATGGAACGGAATCGTCCACTGTCTGTGGATGATCTTTGCGCTGGGGGTAACGCTCGCGATCGGGCGTTTCCTGTGGCGCTATTTTCTGTTTGGGGCATCTCGGCAGATCGAGCGGGAGATCCGTGATGATATGTTTGCGCATCTGACAGCTATGGATGTGGAATTTTACAACCGCAACAAGACCGGAGACCTTATGACGCATTTTACGAGTGATCTTGATGCCATCCGCCAGTCGATCGGTATCGCAGTCATCTGCGTGTTCGACGCGGTCGTGATGGGGCTGATGGTCATTATCCAGATGATGTATTACGTCGATGTCAAGCTGACGCTTCTTGCGGTCATCCCGATGCTTTTTATCTTATTCGGAGAGCTTTTTTACGGAAGGATCATCCAGAAACGTTATCTCGCAAGACAGGAAGCTGTATCGCAGCTTACGGACTTTGTGCAGGAGAGTTTTTCGGGAATCCGCGTTATTAAGGCGTTTGTGCGGGAAAAGGCGCAGCGCTACGCATTTTTAAAAGAAAACAAAAACAATATGGACAAAAACCTTGCGATCGCAAAGCTGCAGGCGATCGTGATGCCGCTTCTCGATGTGATCATCGGGCTTTCGAGCCTTGTGACGCTCGTATTTGGTGGATATCTTGCTTTGACCGGCAGGATCACGCTCGGAAGATTTGTTGCGTTCAACCAGTACATCAATATGCTCGTGTGGCCGATGCTTGCGTGCGGACAGTGCGTGGATATGTTTTCGCGTGGCGGTGCATCCTTAAAGCGTATCTATGAATTGTTTGAGGAAAAGCCACAGGTACAGGATGCAGATGATGTGGTGGAGACGGATGCGATACAGGGACACATCACGTTTGATCATCTGACGTTTACGCATCAGGGAAGTACGGAGCCGACACTCCGCGATATCTGTCTGGATGTGCCTGCGGGAACGATGCTTGCGGTTGTGGGGCGCACCGGAGACGGTAAATCGACACTCGTGAACCTTCTGCTTCATCTCTACAACACGAAGCCGGGCATGATCCTGATCGACGGCAGGGACATCAACGAGATTCCGCTTAAGGAATTGCGCGAGAATATCGCCTATGTGCCGCAGGATAATTTCTTATTTTCCGACACGCTTCGGTCGAATATCGCGTTCGGCTCGGAGGAGGAAGATATGGATGCGCTCATTCATGCGACGAAGGCGGCGTGCATCCATGAGAATATTGTGCAGTTTCCGGACGGTTACGAGACGATCGTCGGGGAGCGCGGAGTGACGCTTTCCGGAGGTCAGAAGCAGCGAAGTTCGATCGCGAGAGCGCTCATGAAAGATGCACCGATTCTGATATTGGACGATGCGCTCTCTGCGGTTGATACCGATACGGAGGAGCGGATCCTTCACAACCTGCGCAAAAACCGTGCAGGCAAGACAACGATCCTGATTGCACATCGTATCTCGACCGTGCAAGGCGCGGATGAGATCCTTGTGCTGGAGGACGGATACGCAAAAGAAGTCGGCACACATGATGAGCTGTATGCGCTCGGCGGCATCTATCACGATATGGTCGTGCAACAGCAGTTGGAAGCAAAGAGAGGGGAGGTGCGCGCATGAGACGATTGATGACTTATATGAAGCCGCACCGGTTTGCACTCCTGCTTTCCTCGGTGCTGGTACTTTTGATCGTTGCGGTGGATCTGTACCGCCCGATCATCATCGGCGATGCGATCGATCAGTACATCAATGGACCGAAGATGCCGGTCGATACGGCATTCCGCGGCATCCTTGTCGCAGCAGGCTATTATCTTCTGATGCTGCTTCTCGGGTTTGTGTTTAATGCATGCAACACCTGGAACCTGCAGAAGATGGGACAGAAGATCATCTACAAGATGCGAGAGGATGTGTTTACGCATGTGCAGAGTCTCTCGCTCGGCTTTTTTAACACGACACCTGTCGGAAAGCTTGTCACAAGAGTGGCGAACGATACCGAGGCGGTCAACGAACTGTTTACGACGATTCTGGTCAATCTGTTTAAGAATTCGGTAAAGATCATTGGATATGCCGTCGTTATGATCTCCATCAGCCCGAAGATGGCACTCGTATCGTTTCTGCTTCTTCCGGTCGTTGGTGCGCTCACGGTGTTCTTCCGCAAGATGTCGCGCAAGGCATACGAGATCACGCGCAACCGCATCACGGATCTGAACACCTATTTATCGGAGCATCTCTCCGGTATGAAACTGATCCAGATCTTTGCCCGCGAGGAGGAGAAAAAGGCGCAGTTCAACGAGAAGTCTTACGGACTGTACCGCGCGAACTGGCGTGAGGTCATGACGTTTGCAACGTTTCGTCCGATCATTTATCTGGTATCGGTGATCGCGATGATCCTTGTGATCGGAACGGGAAGCCGGATGGTGCTTGACGGCACACTGACACTCGGAACGCTTTTTATCTTTATTACCTACATCAGTAATTTCTTCGAACCGATTCAGGACTTGGCGGAGCAGTTCGGAACGCTTCAGTCCACGATTGCTTCGGCGGAGAAGGTGTTTACCGTGCTTGATGAGAAACCGGCACTTGTGCAGCCACAGAATCCGGTTGTGCCGGAAGTACGCGGACGCATCGAATTTAAACATGTCTGGTTTGCCTACGAGGGGGAGGACTATATCTTAAAGGATATCAGTTTCGTGATCGAGCCGGGACAGCGCGTGGCGTTTGTCGGCGCGACAGGAGCCGGAAAATCCTCGATACTGAATCTGATCGGACGTTACTATGACGTGCAGCGTGGAGAAATCCTGATCGACGGTGTCGACATCAAAAAGGTTCCGACCGATGTGCTTCGCAGCGCGATCGGACAGGTGCAGCAGGATGTATTCATCTTTACCGGTGATATCAAGATGAATATTTCTCTCAATAACGAGAATATTTCGATGGATGAGATCCGCGAAGCGGCGCGCATTGTGCACGCGGATTCCTTTATTGACAGGCTTTCCGGCGGTTATGACGCTCCTGTGACGGAGCGCGGAAGCACGCTCTCCGCAGGACAGCGGCAGCTCTTGTCATTTGCCCGCACTTTGGTGTATCATCCAACTATCCTGGTACTTGACGAAGCAACCGCCAACATTGACACTGAGACAGAGAGCCTGATCACGAAAGGACTTGATGCGCTTATGGAAGGTCGCACTACGATCATGGTGGCGCACCGGTTGTCCACGATCCAGCATGCGGATAATATCATCGTGCTCGATCAAGGACAGATCATTGAGCAGGGAACCCATCAGGAGTTGCTTCGCACCGAGGGACATTATAAGAAATTATACGAATTACAGCTCGTATAGATGCGGGTATCCGCAGGTGCCTGCCGTAGAGGAGCATCGTTGCGCCGGCATGTGTTCTGCAATTAAGATAATTTCCGTAGCTAGTTATCCGGAATCACGAATTTGGCGTGATCAGCAGTTCGCTTTTTTGATGATTTCTGTCCGCCAAAGTTTGGACAATCCCGCGTCGGCTGTTCGTCTGGACACGGAATGCGTCCGAGAAATTTCGTGTTTGCCTTAATGGACGTTCGAAGGAAACGTGCCGCCGCTGGACCACATGTTTGTGAGCAGCACAGCATAGTGGCATTCCGATAAACATGAAGCGAGTTTGGTCGCGGCGGCTCATAACGACTTCATGAGGACGTCCATTTAGGCAGACTAAAAATTTTGAGCGCATCCGTGTCAGACGTACACCGACCGGGAATTGTTCAAACGTTGTCGTACACAAAATTTAAGCGAACCGCAGATCACTGCCAAATTCAGCAATTCCGTCTAAAATCGCTACGAAAATTATCTTAATTGCAGAATCGCCGGCGAAGTGACGTTACCGCGGCAGGCAGTGCGGACCTGAAAATAGAATACGAGCTGGAAAACAGGAGGTAAATGTAAGATGGTTAAGACAACAGTAGGTGTGGATGGCATGATGTGCGGCATGTGCGAGAGCCATGTAAATGAGGCCGTAAGACGTGCTTTTGGAGATACGGTAAAGAAGGTATCTTCTTCGCACGGAAAGAAGAGAACGGAGATCATCTCGGAAGAAACACTGGATGAGGAGAAGATCAAAGAGGCGATCAACGCAACCGGATACACGGTGGTATCCGTTGCGCAGGAGCCTTATGAGAAGAAAGGATTCTCTCTCTTTAAGAGAAAATAGATCTAGTTTAAGATGTTGCCATCGATGGAGATGGTAACCACGTGCCATGGAAGGAACTTGCCACTGTTTTGTAAGGCAGTGCGGGCAGCTTGTTCGAGTCCACCGCAGCAAGGCACTTCCATGCGTACGATCGTCACTTCCTCGATGCTGTTCTGTCGGATGATCTCGGTCAGTTTTTCACTGTAATCAATGGCGTCAAGTTTTGGACAGCCGATGAGGGTGACATGTCCGCGCATGAAATCCTGATGCATGTTGGCGTAAGCGTATGCGGTACAGTCAGCTGCGATCAGAAGCTTTGCGTTCTCATAGAACGGGGCGTTGACCGGGGCCAGTTTGATCTGGCAAGGCCACTGTGCCAAGGCAGAGGCCATATGTGTGGCAGGAACCGAAGGCGAGGATGCATTACGGTTCAACATCTGCATGCGGGCACCCGGACAGCCGGTGTGTACCGGAGTTGAGGCAGCAGCTTTCTGCTGCTTATTTTTTTGTACGGCAGCCTCATCGTAGGCGGCGGCTTCACGCTCCACGAATGTGATGGCACCGGTCGGACAGTGCGGAAGGCAGTCGCCGAATCCGTCGCAGTAATCATCACGCAGAAGCTTGGCTTTCCCGTCGACCATGCCGATCGCACCCTCGTGGCAGGCGTTCGCACAGGCGCCGCATCCGTTGCATTTATTTTCATCAATTTCAATAATCTGTCGTTTCATGATATAATCTCCTTTAAGAAAATTGTACTCGTATGCTTTTTGACACGATACCCACAGTATAGTAAAATGGAAACAGAAAATCGGTTGTTATAACAACGGAAAGAGGTTTTATGGATAAAAATAAAATACCATTGTTACAGAACCTGACGGAAGAGGAACTTGCATCGATCGAATCCATAGGGGCGTTGCGGGAGAATGCGTTTGTCAAAAATGAAGTCATCTTTCATGCAGGGGAGAGGATCCGGGAAATCGGGATCGTGGAATCCGGCAGTGTGCTGATCGAGAGCAATGATCTGTGGGGCAATTGCAGTATCTTAAGTAAAATCCTGCCGGGGCAGGTGTTTGCAGAGTCATATGCGCTCAGCAGAACCGCTATGATGGTAGATGCGGTTGTGACAGAGAAGACAAAAATCTGCTTTCTGAATGTGGAAATCGTGCTAAACGAAGCATATGCGACAGAAACGTGGCAGATTAAGCTGCTCCAAAATATGCTTGCAATGACATCGCGTAAGAATATAACGCTTTCAAGCCGTATCTTCTGCACAACGCCAAAGACCATCCGGGCAAGACTTTCCACCTACTTTGCGCAGCAGCAGGTGCAGGCGGGGAGACTCGAGTTTGATGTGCCTTTTAACCGTCAGCAGATGGCAGATTATTTGAATCTTGACCGCAGTGCACTCTCGAAGGAACTTGGCAGGATGCGGGATGAAGGACTGCTCGAATTTGACAGAAATCATTTTGTATTATCCGGTAAGGAAGACTGGAACAATAATGATATTCACTAAAAAACAGATGTGAAAATATAAAAATAGGAGAAAATGTCAAAAAAGAGACAAGAAAGCGCAGAATATGTGAATGTTTACAATAGACATAGAGACATAAACTTGTTACAATGAGTGCAAAGGAGTGATGTCGTGAGAATTAGTTATCTGGCAGCTTTCGTCGGAACGCTGATTATACTATTTTTTACAATTTCAAAATCATATTCCAGTCAGAAAAGTATATCAAAAACGCTTCGTAAAGTGCTGATTGCGGCATTGGTTGCCACAATCACCAATATGGTTGTCCTTATTTCAGCGTCAGAAACTGTCTGCATGTTTGCATACAGTGTTTTTTTCGTGGAAATGAACTGGGTAATGTACTATATGATGACATTTGTGATGGAGTACACAAACAGTGAGAATCTGATGAAGCATGGTCCGTTTCTCTTTGGAGCGCTGCTTCTAGCGGATTCGGTTTCTATGGTGTGTAATTTCTTCACGCATCATGCTTTCACCGTAACGAAGATGCTGCTGGATGATGGGGAAGTGTTTTACCGGCTGAATTATTTCCTGCCGTACCATATACATTTTGCGCTCATAAATCTATTGATTGTTTTTGCCATCATAAGCCTTGCTTTTAAAATCATCAAGACACCGCGTATCTACCGGCCAAAATATATATCGGTTCTGGTTATTCTTGTGTTTGTGGAAATCGCGGATATCGTATATGTTTTCTTTGGAGGAATTATCGACGCCTCCATTATTGGATTTGCCGTCGGAGGCGTGTTGATCTACTATATGTCTGTCGTCTATGTGCCGAGGGGATTGGTTGACAGGCTTTTTACGCTGGTCGTACACGATATGATGGATGGTGTACTTTTATTTGATCTGGATGGCAATTGTATTCAGGCAAATGAGAGTGCAGTTGAGCTGATCGAACCGGACTATCGCAAGGATGCTACGGAAGCATTCGAACTCTGGTATCAGAAGGAGCTGCGGAAGCAAGTGGATGAAAACGGTCGCGATACTGTGCTTAAAGTAGAAAACAAGACACTGTATCTGCGCATTTTCCTTAAAAAACTTCGGGACGAGGATGGAGCGGAAATCGGTGCGTTTATTGATATCAAGAATCGCACGCAGGAAGTCAATGCTTTGCAGTTGGAGCGTTACCGTGCGACGCATGATCCGTTGACCGGGCTGTATAATAAAGAATTTTTCTATGAAAAAGTTCGACAGAGACTGGATGAACAGCCGGAAGAAGAATTTATGCTGATCTGTTCGGATATCGGTAATTTCAAGATGGTAAATGATGTGTTCGGAACGGAATGCGGTGACCGTGTATTGATCCGTATAGCGGGATCACTCTATAAATTGTGCCGGCAGGATCAGATTTATGGAAGAATTGACAATGACGGCTTTGCATTGCTGATGAAGAAATCGGATTATGATGAGGAATATTTCCAGACCGTTCCACAATCGAAGGTATACATAGAAAAAGATATCGAATATCCGATCCGTTTGTATCTTGGTGTGTATGAGATCTTGCAGAAGAATCTTCCGGTATCGGTTATGTGTGACCGTGCGAAGATGGCGATCGCTACCATCAAGGGAAACTATCAGAAGCGTCTGGCTTATTATGATGAAAATCTGCGACAGAGTGTGTTAAATGAGCAGGAAATCATGGGAGAGCTGGATGAGGCAATCGCATCCGGACAGTTTCATATTTATCTGCAGGCACAGGTCAACGGACAGGGAGAATCGCATGGTGCGGAGGCTTTGGTTCGCTGGATTCATCCGAAAAAGGGATATCTGCCGCCATCCGCCTTCATCGGCGTTCTTGAGAAGAACGGCGCGATCGTCCGGCTTGACAGGTATGTATGGGAGCTTGCATGTAAGAAGCTGAGAGCATGGACGGCTGAGGGACGGGAGGATATGTATCTTTCCGTGAATATTTCACCAAAGGACTTCTATTTTATTGATATTTATGAGACATTTACGAGTCTTGTAGAACAATATGAAATTGATCCGAAGAGGCTGCATCTTGAAATTACGGAGACCTCTGTGATGACCGATGTCGAGCAGAGAATCAAGATTATCGAGCAGCTTCAGGCATACGGATTCATTGTTGAGATGGATGATTTCGGAAGCGGATATTCGTCGCTGAATATGCTCAAAGAGATTCATGTCAATGTGCTGAAAGTGGATATGGTATTTCTTCGCAAGACGACGGAGATGGAGCGAAGCAGAAAGATTCTTCGCACGATTGTCGTACTTGCACAGGAACTGGGGATGAATACGATCGTTGAGGGGGTTGAGACGAAAGAACAGCTTGAGTTCTTAAAATCCATAAGCTGCGATATCTTCCAGGGGTATTATTTTGCAAAACCGATGGAAGTGTCTCAGTTTGAGGAAATCTATATGCGTTAGAAGTAAGTATCATGACAAAAGAAAGAGATTATTTTTTTGATAATATTAAAGCAGTATTAATTTTTTTGGTTGTATTGGGGCATTTCCTTCTTCCGATTCATGAAGAGGGAAATGTTCTTGTTCTGATTAAGAGACTGATTTATGTGTTTCATATGCCGCTTTTTGTGTTTGTATCCGGCTATTTTTCCAAGAGGATCTATAAGGATGGAAAATACAATTTTGAAAAGATCCTGTACCTGATCAAGGCGTACATCCTGTTTGTTGTGGCAATACAGGCCGTCTATGCGATCAGCGGCTTCCGAAGCTTCCGTGAGATTGATTTCTTCTCACAGAGTGGAGCGCCATGGTATCTGTTTGCGATGATCGCTTGGTACCTGATGATTCCTCTGATACGAAAATTTAAGCCGTTGCCGGTCATCACGGTCAATATTGTCCTGGCGTTGGCGGCCGGATTCTTTAAGAATGTGGGAGATTTTCTGTGTCTGTCGAGAATTCTTGTGTTCGGACCGTTCTTTTTCCTCGGCTACTATATGGAGCAGCCGGTGCTGGAAAAGG
This sequence comes from uncultured Agathobacter sp., assembly GCA_934358675.1. GTDB lineage: Bacteria > Bacillota > Clostridia > Lachnospirales > Lachnospiraceae > Roseburia. The sequence continues at coordinate 14,219 of CAKRKX010000062.1, forward strand.
CGTTACATCCGACATACAAAAAAATTGTGACGGCAGCCGCGCTATTCATCTGTGCAGGAATCCTTCTGACCGGCTCGAAGATGAAAGATGAGCTTGGAATGGTGTATGAGAATATCTCTTATTATGAATTGGATCGACTGTGGGAGGGACCGTTTGTAAGACTTGCCCTTATGATCGCAGCCTTCGTGATTTCCTGGGCAATCCTGTTTTATATTCCAAGAGAGAAGACGGCCATCTCATTTATTGGGCAGCGGACAATGCCGATTTATATGCTGCATCGAATCTTACGGGATGTGCTGATGTTTGCAGGAATCTATGATTATCTTGGGGACTGGGGCTGGTTTGCATTATTTGTGCTCATCTGCCTGAGCATCAGTGTCATCTATCTGCTTGCGAACCGGTATGTGGTCGATTCTGTGAACCGGCTGTTGAAATTGCATAGAAGGAAAATATAAAAGTTAAGGGGCTGCATGCGCAGCCCCTTATTTTGACTATGTAAGCGATTACTTTGTGTTCTTCTCGATGTTCTGCTTCATCATAGCACGAACTTTCAGTGGAAGACCGAAGAGCGTGATGAATCCGTCAGCATCGTGGTGGTCATACTGATCACCGGTTGTAAAACTTGCGAGTGACTCGCTGTACAGTGAGTACGGAGAAGTCGTT
>CAKRKX010000063.1 GCA_934358675.1 uncultured Agathobacter sp.
AGCAGTCCGTACGGGAATCGAACCCGTGTTTCCGCCGTGAGAGGGCGGCGTCTTAACCGCTTGACCAACGAACCGTCTATTATACTATCATACGGTTCCCGGTTCGTCAAGCATATTTTGTAAATTTTTTGTACAAATTCGAAAATTTAAATTTTATACACAACTATATGACGTACAGCTTAAAGCTCTCGAGGTTGCTTCATCCCCTGTGTGAACCAAAACCTGTGCATACACTTTGTATCCCGGTCCACACGATTTGGAATCATTCGAAACGAGCGTTACCGTATTACCACTGCAGGAGCATACAAACTCGCTGCCGTCAAGTCTGGCACCTGTCAAAGGATAATTGAACTGCATCTGAATGGTAATTCCGTTAACATTTGTTTCCGTTCCGGCATTCAGTGTGCATTCCACCTTAAATACATGATCCGATCCGTTCCATGTCTGCACATCGCTCACATTGATATTCCAGGATGCTCCCCCGCCACTTGCGAGATACACACCCTCATTCGTGTTGCCCAGTGACATTACCTGTGGTGTTTCATAACTCTGTGTCATATCAGTGTCCTCCTTATTAAATTTTATACTCTTACCCAAAATCGATTATAGTCTTTTTGAAAGCACACGGTCAATCATTGAAAGGATTCCACAGATATTTTCCACGAAATGCACAAAAACAGACGTTGTATTTGTGCTAAATTACAACGTCTGTTTCTCTGCTTATTTTATTCGATTAATCCTCGTATCCGTTTGGATTGTTCTTCTGCCATCTCCATGAATCGGCACACATCTCACGGATTCCGTACTGTGCTGTCCAGCCAAGCTCCTTTGCAGCCTTAGAAGGATCACAATAACATGTTGCGATATCGCCCGGGCGACGATCCTTGATACTGTATGGAATCTTGATTCCGTTTGCTTCCTCGAAGTTCTTAACGATATCAAGAACGCTGTAGCCTTTTCCGGTTCCAAGGTTGTAGATGCACAGACCGGCCTTCTCCTCGATCTTCTTGAGTGCTTTTACATGTCCTGCAGCAAGGTCAACAACATGGATGTAATCACGCACACCGGTTCCGTCCGGAGTATCGTAATCATTTCCGAATACACCAAGTTCCTTTAACTTTCCGACAGCAACCTGTGTGATATATGGCATCAGGTTGTTCGGGATACCATTTGGATTCTCTCCCATTGTTCCGCTTGGATGTGCTCCGATCGGGTTAAAGTAACGGAGAAGAATCACATTCCACTCATTGTCTGCCTTATAGAGATCGCTCAAGATCTGCTCAAGCATGGACTTTGTCCATCCGTAAGGATTGGTACACTGTCCCTTCGGGCAGTTCTCTGTGATCGGGATCTCCGCAGGATCTCCGTATACGGTTGCGGAAGAAGAAAAGATAATGTTCTTGCATCCGTTCTGACGCATCACATCAACCAGTGTCAATGTTCCTGCGATATTGTTGTTATAATATTCCCAAGGCTTTGCAACGGACTCTCCGACCGCCTTCAGTCCTGCGAAGTGGATACATGACTCGATCTCGTTCTCTGCAAAGATCTTGTTTAAGATATCGCGATCAAGAATGTCTCCTTTATAGAATTTGGCTTTCTTTCCAGTCAAAGCCTCAACTCTCTCTAAAGACTTCTCTGATGAGTTGGACAGATTGTCAAGTACAACAACATCATATCCGGCGTTCTGTAACTCAACGCATGTATGACTTCCGATATATCCGGCTCCACCCGTAACTAAAATTGCCATAATCACTCTCTCCTTTTCCTAAGTTCATGTCTTATTGCTATACACATTGTAGCCTAACAAGATACACTTGTACAGAAGCAAATGTGCAAAAAACATATAATTTTGTTGCATACATACTTTTTTTCGAGTATGATGCAGATAAACGGATATACTAACTACACTGCAATACGAACGGATCGGAGGTATCAGATGAGTGAAAATTATAAGAATTCTTATAAGGCCACAGACAAGGAACTTGTCTCTTTAAGCGTTTACAACGTCGGCTGCCAACGCTGTGATCCCGGCTATCAATGGGGACCCGGAATCCGCGATCATTACCTGATCCATTATGTGATCTCCGGCAAAGGCACCTACCGTGTCAAAGGCGCAACACACCACTTGCAGACAGGGGATGTCTTTTTGATCTATCCAAACACTGAAGTTGTCTATCAGGCAGACGAAAGCAATCCGTGGGAATATGCCTGGGTCGGTTTCAACGGAAGCGACGCAGCCACCATCCTGACTGCAACCGACTTTTCCGCGACGCATCCCTATATCCATAATGTGCCGCACGGAGATCTGATCAAGGAAAATCTGCTTCGCATTTATGAGACCCGCGGAAACGAGTTCGAGCATCTGGTCGAGATGACCGGTCAGCTCTATCTGACCCTCTCTCTTCTCGTGCGCGATGCAAAGAAAAAGGAGACTTCCAACACCGCCCAGACTTATGTGCAGAAAAGCATCGAATACATCAGCTCCAATTATTCCTATCCGATCACGATCGAGGACATTGCCGCTTACGTCGGACTGAGCCGAAGCCATCTGTTCCGTTCCTTCGAACTGGTCATGCACCAGTCACCGAAAGAATACCTGACGGATTTTCGCATGAAGCAGGCATGCTATCTATTACAGCACTCCTCGCTCTCCATTACCGCGATTGCCAACTCCGTCGGCTTTGACAACGGATTTTATTTTTCCCGTTCTTTTCATAAGAAGAAAAACATGTCACCGAAAGAATACAGACAGAACGTAAAAAAGACCCCGGAGTAATCTCCGAGGTCTTATATCTTGTCCTAATTCAAAACTTGAGAAGCACGCTCTGCGAGCTTCCCAAGTTGTCGTGGCAGTCGCCAAGGTCTCGTGCAAGCACGGACTTTGGCTCGTTGCTTCGCGCATACTATGCTAACTTAGACTTAGCAAGCTCAACAAGCTTTGCAAATCCTTCTGCATCTGTTACAGCCATATCAGCTAATACCTTACGGTTAAGGTCAGCACCTGCAAGCTTTAAGCCGTGCATGAACTGGCTGTATGAAAGTCCGTTTAAACGAGCTGCTGCGTTGATACGAGCAATCCATAACTGACGGAACTGTCTCTTTCTCTCTTTACGTCCAGCATAAGAACTTGTTAAGGCTCTCATTACGGACTGCTTAGCTACTCTATACTGCTTAGATCTAGCGCCTCTGTAACCCTTAGCTAACTTTAACGTTCTATTATGTCTCTTCTTAGCGCCTAAACCGCCTTTAACTCTTGCCATCTTAATATCCTCCTTAACAAAATCTTACATGTATGGTAAAATCTTCTTCATATTCTTAACGTTTGTCTTATCTGTCATAGCCGGTTTTCTAAGATTTCTCTTAGTCTTTGTTGTCTTCTTTGTTAAGATATGTCTCTTGTAAGCTTTATTTCTCTTTAACTTTCCGGTTCCTGTTAATTTGAAACGTTTTGCAGCTGCTCTGCTAGTCTTCATTTTTGGCATTGTTTATTCCTCCTTAAAATGTTATCTTTTCTCTGCCAGCACCATACCGATGCTTCTGCCTTCAATCTTCGGTGCTTTCTCCACCACTGCGATATCAGAGAGATTCTCAGCGAAATCATCCAAGATGTGTTTGCTACTGCTCATGTGTGCCATCTCACGTCCGCGGAAACGAAGTGTGATCTTGACCTTGTTACCTTTTGCAAGGAACTTCTTTGCAGCGTTCATCTTAGTATTCAGATCATTCGTATCAATATTCGGTGAAAGACGAATCTCCTTCAACTCAACAGTCTTCTGCTTCTTCTTGGCTTCCTTATCCTTACGAGCCATCTCGTAACGATACTTACCATAATCAATCACCTTACAGACAGGCGGCTTTGCGTTCGGTGCGATCTTGACAAGGTCAAGTCCGGCTTCATCTGCGATCTTCTGCGCTTCGCGTGATGAAACAACACCAATCTGCTCACCATCCGCCCCGATCAGGCGAACTTCTCTGTCTCTGATTTGTTCATTAATCATTAACTCGCTAATAGTTCCGTACCTCCAATAAAAAATAGTGGATAGGCAGACTATCCACTATTACGTCTAACATAAAGGCATGTTAAAAGTATGAACTCTAAGTCGCCCGATTGCGCTTAGGTGAGAGTGGATACTCTACTTGTTTCTAACAACTATTAAAATCTACCACATCTTCCCACATATGTCAACAGGAAAATGTATATTTCTCAGCTTTCTTATTCCATCGGTTCTGCCGGAATAAATACACGCTGGCTTCCCACCGGATCTTCCTTCGGGACTGCTTCCTTTGCTTCCTTACAGAACTGCTCCTGTGAGTTTACCAGAACCTTACCGCGTTTGTCAACCCGTTCGTACTCTCCGTCCGCACAGAGGATGCGCGCCTTCACATTATCCTCAAGTTCAACCTCAAGAATATGCAGTGCCTTCTCCTTAAGAGACTCCTCAAGTACCGGGAAGATGATCTCCACACGACGGTCAAGGTTACGCGGCATCCAGTCCGCGCTTCCCATATACACTTCCGGACTTCCGTCATTTAAGAAGTAGAAAATGCGGCTGTGCTCGAGGAAGTTACCAACAATGGAACGCACGGTGATATTCTCGCTCACGCCCGGAATACCGACACGCAGGCAGCAGATTCCGCGCACGATCAGATCGATCTTCACACCGGCAGCCGAAGCTTCATAGAGAGCTTCGATGATGCCCGGATCACAGAGCGAATTCATCTTTGCGACAATGCGCGCCGGACGTCCCTGCTTCGCATGCTTTTTCTCACGGTCGATCAGATGTAAAAACTTGTCACGCAGCCAGTACGGCGCCAGGATCAGTTCGTTCCATGACAGCGGCTCCGAATAGCCGGATAACATATTAAATACGGCAGTCGCATCCTCTCCGATGCTCTCCTTACACGTAAAAATACCACAGTCAGTGTATAACTTGGCGGTCGAATCGTTGTAGTTACCGGTTCCGAGATGCACATATCTGCGGATGCCATCCTCCTCGCGACGTACAACCAGAGCAATCTTGCTGTGCGTCTTAAGTCCGACCAGACCATAGATAACATGGCAGCCCGCCTGTTCCAGTTTCTTCGCCCAGACAATATTGTGTTCCTCGTCAAAACGAGCCTTAAGCTCGACAAGAACCGTAACCTGCTTGCCGTTCTCCGCCGCCTGTGCGAGGGAGCTGATGATCGGCGAATTGCCACTGACACGGTAAAGCGTCTGCTTGATGGCAAGTACGTCCGGATCTTTCGATGCCTGACGGATAAAATCAACGACCGGATCGAAGGTCTCATACGGATGATGCAGGAAGATATCGCCTTTTCGGATCGCCTCAAAAATATCCTCGCCCGGTGTAATCTCCGGTACCTGTTGCGGTGTGTATGGTTTGTAGCGCAGATGATCGTATCCATCGATACCGTAAAGCTTCATCAGATATGTCAGATCGATCGGTCCCGCAATATGGAACACGTCCTCCTCCGCTACTTTCAGTTCTGTCTTTAAAAATTTCAAAAGTTTCTTATCCGCTTTCTGCTCGATCTCCAGACGGATAACCTCGCCCCACTGGCGCATTTTCAACTTATTCTGGATTTCCTTCAGCAGATCTGATGCCTCATCCTCATCAATCGTCAGATCCGCATTACGCATGATGCGGTATGGATACGCACACAGTACCTTATAATTGGAAAAAAGCAATCCGATGTTGCGCTCGATGATCTGCTCGAGAAGAATGAAAGTCGTCGTACCTTCCTCGCTCGGAATCGGAACAAGCCGAGGCAGAACGCTCGGTACCTGAACCGTCGCAAACACCGTCTCGTCACTGTTCTGTCGTCCGGAAAGAAGCGCCGCGATATTAAGCGTCTTGTTGCGGATCAACGGAAACGGGCGGGATGCATCCACCGCCATCGGTGTCAGCACCGGATAAACACTCTCTATAAAGTAGCGATCCACAAACTTTGCCTGCTCATCGGTCAGTGATTCATGCTCGTCAACCAGATAGATTCCTTCTTTATTCAAAAGCGGTACAAGGGAACGCGTATACGTATTGTACTGTGTGTCCACCAGTTCCCGTGTCGCCTTGTTGATCGCGGCAAGCTGTTCCGTTGCAGTCATTCCCGCAATATCACGCTTTTTGTAATTGGCATGCACCATGTCCTGTAACGATGCCACTCTTACCATAAAGAACTCATCGAGATTCGATGAAGTAATGCTGACGAATTTCAGCCTCTCCAGCAGCGGGATCGACTTGTCGCGCGCCTCGCTTAAGACGCGGTTATCAAATTTGATCCAGCTTAATTCCCTGTTCTCGTAGAATTCAGGATTCTTAAAATCGATTTTAGTCTCCATGCCAGCCTCCTTAACTGTGATAAACGCGCTTCTCTTTGAGAATCGGCTTCATGCTGTACACATTTTCAAAGTAAACGGTCTTCGCTTCAAACAACGCCTGCTCAAGCGAAATATCCTCAAACGCTTCCACGGTAAACACAAGCCTGCGCTCCCGGACAGCGATCTTAATATTTTTAAATTTCTGCTTGTGGCTCTGATCAAGGGCATTCGCCACGCGAAGAATGGCAGAAAGCTTCGCCACACACAGATAATCTTCTCTCGTCAGATGATCCGACAGTTCTTCGTACGGATCCAGCGGCAGCGTGTTGTATAAGACAACAAATGCGACCAGTTCCCGCTCCTGATGCGTCAGACCGATGATCTCGGATGACATGATAATGTGGTAAGCACTCTCCGGTGATTCCGCAAGACTGACATACTTTCCGCAGTCATGCAGGATCGTTGCAACTTCCAGCAAAAGGCGCTCTCTCTTACCAAGCCCGTGCACCTTCTTCATCGCATCAAAGATCTTCGTGGAGAGCTTTGATAATGCTTCAATATGTGGTGAGTAACTGTTGTAGTGCTCCGACAGAAACTGTGCCGCCGAAATGACATCCGCATCAAAATCATGTGTAATGGAAAGCAGCTTGTTGCGCTGCGCATAATCGTAAGCGATACCGTCCTGAATATTCGCGCCCGGAACCCATACCGTCTTCGGCTCCACACTTTGTACCAGCGTCTTGAACAAAAGCATCGCCGGGATAATGAGCGGTTCTCTGTCATTGGATAACTTCAGTTCTGCGGTAATTTCCTCTAACGCCTTCTTCTGTAGCTTCTCGATGTATTTTACAAACTTATCGCCTTTTACCTGGCGATCCTTATGTCCGTTCTCATCGATGCGCTTCATCAGTTCCATCGCATAATCGCTGATCAGGATCACATAGTCCACGCTCTCCTGCATATACATCGCGCGAAACGCCTCGAGCTTCTTATTCATGTACTCTTCCAGCTGCGTCTCGTATTTCTGCTGCGGCATGCCACGATTGCCAAGCAGGTTGAAAAGGCGCATGGTTCCGGTCTCAATATGCTGTGTTGTGATCAGCTTTCCATCCCGGAAGATTGTAATCTGTATGCTCGCACCGCCCACATCAACGACTGCCGCACTCGTCTGGATCATCTTCTCAAACGCGCTCTGTCCGGCAACCGACTTGTAACTGATAAAACGATGCTCGGAATTGCTCACGACCTTGACCTTAAATCCCGTGCGAAGGTAGATCTGATCCAGCACAAAAATCTCATTTGCTGCATCGCGAAGCACCGCCGAAGCATACACTTCGAAGCTTTCAACACGGTAGCTTTGCATGATATCCTTAAACTGCGCAAGCGTGTCGCAAAGCTCCTCCACATGCTCGTAGCCGATGCTTCCCTCGCCGAACGCATCCTGTCCGAGATCCAGACGCGACCGGATGTGATCCACCTGGTGAACTTTCTTCTTATCCAGAAATTCAAACACTTTCAGGCTGACATCGTATGTTCCGATATAGATTGCCGCAAATGTATGAATAGCCATATCCCCACTCTCCTTTTTGATATCCCTGTTAATAGGTGCCGAGGATCTTGAAAGAAATCGTCTCTTCCTTCAGTCCGCGAAGCGCATTCTGCACCGCATCATCCTCAAACATTCCGTCAAAATCGACGAAGAACCGATACTCCCAGTTCTTATTCTGAAGCGGACGGGACTGGATGTTCGTCATGTTCAGTCCATTATAGATAAAATGCGACAATGCATGATAGAGCGCACCACTCTCATGGTTGACCTCAAAACAGATGCTGATGTGGTTTGCCACCGCCGTATAGATTTTCTTACCGGTAACCACAATAAAACGCGTCGAATTGTTCTTATTGTTCTGAATGGAATTGCGAAGCACCTTCAATCCGTAAATCTGTGCATTCTTGGCACTGGCGATCGCTGCCTGATGCTTGTCGCCATCCTCCTTGACTTTGCGAGCCGCTACGGCATTGTTGCTGACCGAAAATTTCTCCCACTGGTTATGCTGCTCTAAAAAGTCGCTGCACTGCATGATCGACTGCTTGTGCGAATACACGCTTGTGATATCCGATTCCCCGGCATCTTCAAGACCAAGAAGCGCATGATCAATTTTGATGATCTGTTCTCCTACGATATAATTGTCATACTCAACAAGCAGATCGTAGTTTTCCGATACGATTCCGGCAGAGGAATTCTCGATCGGAAGTACCGCATAATCGGCCTTGCCCATACGGATTGCCTCCATCGCATCCTTCCACGTCTCCACATGAAAACTGTCACAGTTCTCCCCGAAGAACATCTCCATTGCTTCCTGCGAATAGGCACCCTCAAGTCCCTGAAATACAATTCTCGCATTCGAATAATCAAGTGCATCCACCTTCTCAAATTCCGGTGAATACACGATTCCGTGCTCCGTCAGAAGCTGGTACTGCTTCTTGCGGCTCATCGCCATAATCTGCTCAAACAGTTCACGGATTCCATGCTTTGTAAAATCACAGCTTGCCTTGCCCTCAAGAGTTGCAAGCTTCGAATTCTCCCTCTCCTTGTCAAACACCTGCTTGCCAGTGTTAATCTTGTATTCTGCGACATCCGAAGTAAGCTGCATGCGCTTCTCGTAAAGGCGCACGATCTCACTGTCGAGTTCATCGATCTCATCACGAATTTCCAGTAAATCTCTCATAAATTCTCTCCTTTGGTTTCTATAAAAAATTTTATCTCACATCCCCCTAAAAGGCAAGTAAACCTTGCAAGTTTATAAGGCAGAAGGTATACTTTTTACAGAACTTATGCACACACTTGATGTGGTTTTTACAAAGTTTATGCAGAATTGATCTGACACATCAACGCAAGTGAAAGGACACTCTGATGAAAAAAGCGATTTCCATTATCACAGTCGTACTTCTCGTGATCGCAGCATCTGTTTTCGGACTGATCTACCGCTATGAGAACAAGCCAAAATACAATGAGAGCTATGTGAACGGCAACACCCCCGGCAATCTCTATAACGCAGGCCTTTTCTGCGAGAGCAACGGCACGGTATTCTTCGCCAATCCGGACGACAAATACCGCCTTTACTCCATGGATCTTGACGGCAGCAATCTCGTCAAACTCTGCGATGATACCGTAATGTACATCAATGCCGATTCGCACTATATCTACTATGTGCGGAATAACGAGCGCAACAGCACGCATTTTAACTTTTTCTCTTTCAATAACAACAGCCTGTGCCGCATCAAGCGCAACGGAAAACAGCTTGTTGTTTTAGATCCCGATCCGTGCATCTACGCTTCGCTTATCGGTAATTACATCTATTATCTCCATTATGATAAGGAACATGCAACGACACTTTACAAAGTCGGTATCGACGGTAAGGACCGGCAGATGGTAAATGATTCGTTTCTGTTTACCTGCAGCGCTTTGGGGCAGTATTTCTACTCCAACGGAACCACGACGGACGGATGCCTGTATCGCTACGACTCCGCCTCCGATTCGATCGAGCAGATCTACGAATGCAACAGCTATAAACCGATCGTAACCGGTGACAATGATGTCTATTATTTAGATGTCAACCAGAACAATGCTTTGGTGCACACGAATATCCGATTTGATAATCCGCGTACGCTTTCCAACGACAGCATTGATCTGTACAACATCTACGGAAGCACAATCTTCTACCAGAATTATTCCGAAGAGTCACCGGCTTTGTGCATGATGAAAAATGACGGCAGCGGCTACACGCGGCTCGCCGAGGGAACCTACTCCAACATCAATGTAACATCCTATTACATCTACTTTACGGACTTTAAGACGCAGCAGGTGTTCCGCACTCCGACCGCCGATCCTGGAGAGATCGAGCCGTTCCATCCGGGCGTGATCAATGATTAAACAAACATTATATTGATAAATTATTTCTTATCGTACAAGTAAACATTTCTTAAAAAATAAAATCGGTTCTGTATATCTATACAGAACCAGTTTTATTCTACATATTATCCCACACCCGGTTAAAGTTTAAATTAACACACCAAAAGTCAACAATCTGTGCACGCCTCATTATTGCAATTTTCCTGAGCCCCTTACGCAACAGATTCTCGAATACACTGCAATACTTTCGCCTCTCGTTGAATCATAATGTAATCAAAATAATCCTCACTTGTATAATCCAGATTCGTCTGAATCGCTTCCTCCAGTGTCACAAAGCGAAGCTTAAATCCCGCTTCCTCTTCGTATTCATCCAGATTCTGCTCCCCTACTTCTTTCTTAACCTGACAAGTGTAATAAAAATTCTCCTGTTCGAAGATCGTATGCTCACTGACATTGCTTTTTTGTCTGCGCATCACACTTCCAAATTCCCGAATCGTCTCCGGAACCACCGTAAGCCCGACTTCTTCCTTTACTTCACGGATCAAAGCTGCTTTCTTGTCCTCATCATCATGAATTCCGCCGCCCGGAAACTTGTAATAATGTTCCTTCTCGCTATACACAAGCGCAATCCTGCCATCCTCCCGCAGGATGATCGCACGAGCCGAAGGTCTGCGAAATACCGCATCCTTCTCCTCATAATCATGTAGATCCATCTCAAATAGTTGTTTCATATTTTCTACGCTCCAAAATCAAATAAAGACAACTGGTTCGACTCCGGCATATCTCCGAACAGTCCCAGATCACTCATCAGGTCAATCGTTGTCTTCGACACCTTCGTGCGCTCCCTGAAATCATCCTTCGACAGAAAAATCCCATCCTTGGCAGCCTCTGCGATTGCAACAGCAGCATTATCCCCGAGTCCATCGATCGTGTTGAGCGCCGGAAGCAACTTGCCATCCACAATCTGGAAACGGTGCGGCTGCGACGAATAGATGTCGATCGGAAGAAATTCAAAGCCGCGCGCGTACATCTCCTGCACGATACGCATATCCTTGAACGTATCCTGTTCCTTCTTGGACAACGTATCCTTGCGCTTTTTGTAATCACGCATGTATCCTTCCAGCTTTTCTTTTCCCTGGCACATCAGCTCATAGCTGAATCCCGTCGCACGGATCGAGAAATATGCCGCATAATATGCCAGTGGATAAAACACCTTACAGTATGCAATACGCCATGCCATCATAACGTATGCCGCCGCATGCGCCTTCGGGAACATGTACTTGATCTTCTCGCAGGACCAGACATACCAGTCCGGCACATTGTGATCAAGCATATCCTGCTTCCACTCCGGCCACTTGTCGCATTTGCCTTTCGCAACGATTCCTTTTCGCACGTTCTCCATGATCTTAAAGGACTCTTCCGATTCCAGCCCCATACTGATCAGATATGTCATGATATCATCTCGCGTACAGATGGCAGTCGAAATCGTTGCCTTTTTCTCCTGGATCAGCGTCTGTGCGTTGCCGAGCCATACATCCGTACCGTGTGACAGACCGGCAATTCGGATCAGATCCGAAAATTCCTTCGGCTGCGTATCAATTAACATGCCCATCGCAAAGTCCGTTCCAAACTCCGGGATTCCAAGAGCTCCAAGCTGGCAGCCATCAATGTCTTCCGGAGTAACTCCCAGTGCTGATGTATTCTGAAAAAGCGACATGACCGCCTGATCATCCAGCGGAATCTGCGTCGGGTCTACACCGGTCAGGTCCTGTAACATACGAATCATGGTCGGATCGTCGTGTCCGAGAATATCAAGTTTTAACAGGTTATGATCGATCGAATGGTAATCAAAATGCGTGGTCGTGATGTCAACCGTCATATCATTTGCCGGATGCTGGATCGGCGTAAATGTATAAATCTGCTCTCCCATCGGAAGAACAACGATGCCGCCCGGATGCTGACCGGTTGGGCGCACACCGACACAGCCGCCGACAATACGGTCAATCTCGCAGTTTCGCTTATGAATGCCTCGCTCCTCGTAATAATTCTTTACATAACCGAACGCCGTCTTATCCGCAAGCGTACCGATCGTTCCCGCTTTAAACGTCTGTCCCTCGCCAAAGATAACCTCCGTATACTTATGTGCCTTACTCTGGTAATCTCCGGAGAAGTTCAGGTCGATATCCGGCTCCTTGTTTCCCTTGAATCCAAGGAATGTCTCGAACGGAATATCAAAGCCTTCCTTCGACAGAGGTTTGCCGCATTTCGGACAGATCTTGTCCGGCATATCGCAGCCGCCTCGTCCGGAATACGACTTTACCAGATCCGAGTCAAAATCACTGTATTTACAATGCTTGCACAGATAATGCGCATGCAACGGATTTACCTCCGTGATACCGGACATTGTCGCGACGAACGAACTTCCTACGGAACCTCGCGATCCTACCAGATAGCCGTCCTCATTCGACTTCCACACCAGCTTCTGCGCAATAATATACATCACGGCATACCCGTTACTGATAATGGAATTCAGTTCACGTTCAAGGCGCTCCTGCACGATCTCTGGAAGCGGATCTCCGTACATCTTATGCGCCTTATTGTAGCAAATATCACGAAGCATCTGATCCGAATTTTCAATGACCGGCGGACACTTATCAGGACGCACCGGTGAGATGCGCTCACACATATCCGCAATAAGGTTCGTGTTTGTTATAACAACCTCTTCCGCTTTCGCGCTGCCGAGATATTCAAACTCTTTAAGCATCTCCTCCGTCGTACGAAGGTAAAGCGGAGCCTGATCATCCGCATCTTTAAAGCCCTGTCCGGTCATGATAATTCTGCGGTAGATTTCATCATCCGGATCCAGGAAATGCACATCGCACGTCGCTACGACCGGCTTATGAAACTCCTCTCCGAGACGGACGATCTTCTTGTTGATCTCAATGAGATCATCGTTGGACGCAATCGGCGAATCCTCATCGCGGACAAGGAATGCATTGTTGCCGAGTGGCTGGATCTCCAGATAATCATAGAAATCCACCAGCCTTGAAATCTCCTGCTCCGGTCTGCCGTTTAGGATTGCACGATACAACTCGCCCGCCTCACAGGCCGAACCGATCAACAGACCATCCCTGTATTTGATAAACTCGCTCTTCGGGATACGTGGTCTCTTGTGGTAATACTTAATGTGTGCCAGCGAAACAAGGCGGTACAGATTCGTGCGTCCCTGATCACAGGTCGCAAGAATGATCGCATGGTATGTAGGCATCTTCTGGATATTCTCTACCGAAGCCGATGCCAGTTCATTGACCTGATCAAGCGTTGTCACGCCGCGCTCCTCAAGCATCACGATAAACTTTACAAAGATTTCTGCCGTACATGCCGCATCATCGACCGCACGGTGATGGTTGTCCAATGATACTCCAAGCGCCTTGGCAACCGTATCCAGCTTGAATCGGTTCAGATTCGACAGAAGTACTCGCGCCAGACCTACCGTATCCACGATCGTCGGATTGCACTCGATGCCTTGCCGCATACAGTTTTTCTTGATGAAACTCATATCAAAGTCCGCATTGTGCGCAACCATGATACAGCCCTCACAGAACTCCATAAACTTCGGAAGAATATCCTCAATCACCGGCGCATCGATCACCATATCATCACGAATCGAAGTAAGCTGCTCGATTCGGAATGGAATCGGAACTTCCGGATTAACGAAAGTCGAAAAGCGATCCACGATCGCACCGTTTTGCACCTTGACCGCACCGATTTCAATAATTCTGTTCGTCTCCGGACTAAATCCCGTCGTCTCTAAGTCAAATACAACATAATCCGCCTGAAGCGATTGGTTATGACTGTCCGTTACGATACCTTTTAAATCATCAACCAGATATGCTTCCACGCCATAGATGACCTTAAAATCATCATCCGGGCTTACCGTATGATTCGCATCCGGGAACGCCTGCACATCACCGTGATCTGTGATCGCGATCGCCTTGTGTCCCCACTTCATCGCACGTTTTACAATGTCTTTGACATCCGATACACCATCCATATCGCTCATTTTGGTATGACAGTGAAGCTCCACACGCTTCTCCGCGCTGTTATCCATACGGATCGTTGTAAAATCCGAACTCTTCTTGATGCCGACAATGGAACCGATCGTCAGCTCACTGTCAAATTTATCGATCGTAGCCACACCTTTGACTTTGATAAACTTTCCACCACTAATCTCTTTGAGCAGATCTTTCACATCGTCATTTCGAGCAAAGATTTTCAGCACGATCGTATCCGTAAAATCAGTGATCGAGAAAATAATGATCGTCTTCTCGTTACGGATTTCTCTTGTATCCACGGAAAGGATCTTACCGTGAATGACAACCTCACCGATCGGACCATCGATCTTCTCGATATCCATCG
>CAKRKX010000064.1 GCA_934358675.1 uncultured Agathobacter sp.
GCGTTATACGCAGCAATTCAGGTCGCAAAGCGCCCTGAGTTCAAGGGCAAGACGGTCGTAGCATTACTTCCGGATAGCGGAGATCGCTACTATTCAACCGATTTATTTAAGGATTAATTTAAGAAATTAAGAAATCCCCGGGAAAGCATATGCATCTTACATGCACAGCCTTCCTGGGGATTTTGTATTTGTGTGAAATTCATGTTTACATGGAGACTCCTGTAATAACCGGAGACTCCTATAATCCGCGATTTTTCAGGGCAGCTACAAGCTGCACATAAAACTCGCGCACATCAAAACCGGGAATATTTTCACGGTTCAGATCGATCATGTCCGCGTGCGAGATGCCTCGCTTTCCGTCAACAGTCAGAAATTGATAACTTTGGCCCCATGCGAACGAGTTTTCACCGACCAATCCGTCGTTCGGACCGTCAAAATATTTGACCAGCGGATAGGTGAAGTTCAGAGGGAAACGTCCGGATGTCGGACGGTTCAGCTTTGAGCCAATCGACTGATACAGTACGTTTGGCACATCTTTGATCTCGGCATTGAATTTCGCGCAGTTTTCCGAAGTGAGATCGTAGACGGCGGCAAGAAAATCAGGGTTGACATCGCCGAGCTTTGCGGCTCCCGAATTGTACGCTTTTTCTACCATATGTTGCTGCTTTTCCGGAATCTTCCCAAGCAGATAATCTGCAAAAAGGCATCCTCTGTGGGGTGTATTGATGGTCGTGAGCGAAGCGACATACGGTGCGGCGGAAGTCAGTGCGAGCGCAGCACGCATGTCCAGACCGCCCTTGGAGTGGGCGATCACATTCACTTTGCCGCAGCCGGTTTCGTTTACAATCTGCAGGATGCGAGCCTCCAGTTCCTTTGCGCTGTCACGGACGGAAGCGGCACTGTTGTGGTTGCCGTAGAAGATCGTGGCGCCGTTGGTCTGCAATTCGGCGGGGATTCGTCCCCAATAATTCAGATGCTCAAAGTCGCGAAAGAATACGCCGTGCACCATGAGAATCGGATAACGTGTCTGGCAGATGCGGGCATTGGCGCGTTCTGCATTGCGCCGATAGCGCATCCGTTCCATCTTGATTTCCGCGCTAACCGTCTTGATAATAATATGCAGCATGATCAGATGCGCAATCGGAATCCATCCGCAAATAATTCCCCATACACGCCAGCGGATACCGAGCTGTTCGGACGTCAGATACACCGTGATGATACCAATCCAGAAAATCACCGTCTCAACCAGCACAACAATCAGCAGGCGGATCAGCCAATACGCGGTCTCCTGCCGGATACTCTCCGGTCCGCCGAACCATCTCGCGTAGCAGCCGAAGAAGCCAAGCAGCAGATACACCGACGCGATCACGGTGCTCCAACAGAAGAGTTGCAGCATGATCTTGCCAAATTGACATATATTGATTCGTTTCATAACATTCCCCTTATCCCATTAAACATATTCATACACCCATTATACCGTTATCCGGCGAAAAAGCGAGACATTTTATTTTGGACCATATAAATAAACGTGTTGCCATAAATAAACAAGTCGATTATACTAAAAAGCAACAAGGAGATCGGATGAGGAGGATTTATTATGACATTTGAGACAGCGATAAAGCATGCGATGGACGAAGCGCTATTTCCACACGGCTTTCAGAGAGTAAAAGGGAGACGCCCTTATTATGTAAGGATGATAGGGGATGAAATTGCCCAAATTATGTGTTATTGGAAGCAACTGGAGTTTCGTAAAAGCATCGAGGAAAGAACGAAGAATCTTTCAGAAGGAAGGCTAAAAGACGAATGTATGGCTTTAGCAGAGGCGCAGATTGAACGATTTCAGCGATATACACAAGAATCGGATTTACAAAAGAAAATCGATGAGGAATTAGAGCGACGTAAACAATTTAACCAGGCAATGCTACGAGAATGTGGAATTAAATTTTAAGCACTTCCTTTTTAACGAAACTTAAGCAAAAGTTTATGCTTTGTTCATTTCGTTTTCACACCCCATCGTTTATAATATGATTATGATAGTTTTGCCGGCGAAAGAAGTTTGGCAAACATTACATTTTAAGAGATAAAGGGGTAACAGACCATGCGAAAGATAGATGCTTATATGAATGATTATATAGAACAGGCGATGGCGGACCTTGTGCGCAACAGCCTGATGTCCGATGAATTTTTGGACTTTGTGCAGGAGAACACGAAACCGATGGATACTCTGATGGCATATTATCGGTGTGCGATCATGGAGATCGAGACGAAGTTCAAGGTGCTCAACGAGCAGTTCTCGTTGGAATATGACAGAAACCCGATCGAGACGATCAAGACGAGAGTGAAATCGCTGGATGGTATCATCAAGAAAGTGCGCCGCAAGAATATTCCGCTGACGCTCGAATCGATTGAGGAGAATATCAATGATGTTGCGGGCGTGCGCGTTGTGTGCTCGTTCCCGGAGGATATTTATCTTCTGGCAAAATGCCTGTTGCAGCAGGATGATATCCGCCTGATCGAGATGAAGGATTATATCAAGAATCCAAAGCCGAGCGGCTACCGGAGCCTGCATCTGATCGTGGCTGTACCGATCTTTTTACAGAATGAGAAGCGTGAGATGAAGGTGGAAGTGCAGCTTCGAACGATCGCGATGGACTTTTGGGCAAGTCTGGAGCACAAAGTCCGGTATAAGAAAAATGTTCCGCCAACGGAGGCAGAACAGTTAGCGGCAGAACTTACCGAGTGCGCCGAAATCAGCGCACAGTTGGATAACCGGATGCAGAACATCCGAAACCGGCTGGCAAAGGCTGCCGAAGAGAACAAGCCGTCCAACCGTAAGGGACTTCCAATCTTAAATCCTTTGAGTAAACTTACGAACCCTTAATTTACAGGTTCGTTCCCTGAATCAGATCGATCAGGTGCCTTTCGAAATTGATTCCGTCGGCAGGCAGAATCCGGTCGTTCATTGTGTCTGCGATGCTGTGGTACAGAAATTGTCCCGCCAGATCGATGGATGCCTCCGTCGTCATCCCGTTCACGCGGCAGCCGCACAGAACGGAAGCGAACAGATCGCCCGTGCCGGAAAAGCTGCGGTTGAACAGATGCGAGCGGCTGGTGTGTACGCCGCGCTCCGTGACCGCAATGTTATAGACAAAAGGCGTTTCTTCCTTCTGGCATTTTACTCCGGTAATGACCACATCCTGCGGGCCTTCCGCCAGATCGCGAAGTTTTGCGGCAGTCTCGGCGGCAAAAGCAAGAAAGCTGTCCGCATCCGTGTAATCGGTGGCTTTTTCAATGTCCGTATCGGAGAGCAGGCACGCTTCGGTCAGATTTGGTGTGATGAGGTCTGCTTTGCGCGACAATTCTTTCATTCCTGCTAACAGATCCTCGGAATAGATATCGTACACACACCCATCGTCGCCCATCACAGGATCAACCAAAAGCAGTGTATCGTTACAACGGAAATGTGCGATAAAGTCGAGCAGATGCCCGATCTGCTTGCGTCCGGTCATAAAGCCACTGTAGATGGCATCGAAATGTGCGTGATTTTGCATCCACGCATCCGTATACAGGGGCATCATCTCCGTCAGATCCGTGCAGTGATAATATGGATAACCGGTCTGTCCTGTCAGTACCGCGGTGGCAAGTGGGCAGCACTGTACGCCCAAAGCCGACAATACAGGGATTGCCGCGGTCAGTGAGCATTTGCCGAAACCGGACAGGTCGTTGATAACGGCTGCTTTTTTCATAGGGTTCCTCCTATCTAACGTATTTAATCTATATTATATACAGAACTGATATCCCGTAAATACCCAAAAACAGAAAATGCTTTTTGAAAATGAAACCTACTTATGTTATAATGGAGCACATGAATATGCAAGAGGTGGATTTCTATGTTTGAAAAGAAACAGATCATATACAGTGAGACTATGGGCGTGTGTCAGGTTGACAACATCGTATCACTGTCTGCCACCCGTGGAGAAGCAGGGGTTCCGTATTATGTGCTCCGCAGTGTAGCGGACAAGTCCAAGGTGTCGTACATACCGGTTGACCATCATCAGGTGGTGTTACGTGAGCTTTTTACAAAGGAAGAGGCACAGGCGCTGCTTGGAACCGAGGAACTCGAGAAGAATGAATTATTGAAAGCAGCAGTGGAATACGTTTTGTCAGATAACGAGGAGGAATAATATGGCACAGCAGCAGGCCGTGAACAAATTTGTGCTGGGCAGCAAGGAACTGGAAGGAAAGTCCGCGGAGTTCCAGTATGACAGAGGTTGGTACAGTATTACAGACATTGTCGGAGAAGAGCGCAATGTGATCTATAAATCGAGAAATGCACAGGAAGCCTACATGAAGTGGAATGTGTACATCGGTCGCAAGAAGGAGCGTCCGGTTCCGGAGAACCGCAAGAATGAGAACAATTCCGGGGAGCGCAACGAGCGTAAGGATTCCGGCAGAAATAATCAGCGTGAGAGACGCAATGATCGCGATAACAGAGATCGTTGTGAGAACCGCGAGAACCAGAGTCAGGAAGGCTGGGACAATCGCGGAGGACGCAGCCGTGATCGCGAGCGTGACAACCGGGAAAACCGTAATCGCGAGAATCGTGAGAATCGGGACCGCCGCGACAGAGAGCGTAACCGCAATCGTGACCGTGACCGCGAGGAGTTCGAAGGTGGCAGAAAAGAGTATCAGAACCGCCGTCGCCGCCGTGACAACCGCAGAGTTCGTCAGCAGGACATTCAACAGGAGATGGAATAAACAAGAAACGCCAGTTCCGGCAGATGCCGGAACTGGCGTTTTTTTGATTCATAGGAAATTCCTTCCTATGAATCAAAACGCTCCGCGGGGATGCGCAGCTCGCGGAGAAGAAGTTTATGCTGAGCATACCGCTCGCGCGCGAAAGTGTGCGGCAAGCGCACACTTTATTTTAGAGCGGAGAGCATGGGATTCGAACCCACGTTGCGTCTATTCGACGCAAACCGCATTTCGAGTGCGGCACCTTCGACCTCTCGGACAACTCTCCGTACTTTGTCTATTATAACAAATTCCGTGCTTTTTTCAAGATGCTTATCTTGTGGATGAAAATGTTTCATAGTATAATATTTAAATAGAATTGCGAAAGCACAGAAACAATTCGTGTGTTATAGAAAAACAGGATTTGCACATAATACGCAATAAAAGGAGGAGGCACGCATGATGAGAATTGGAATGCTGACAAGCGGCGGAGACTGCCAGGCTTTAAATGCAGCGATGAGAGGCGTTGTTAAGGGACTTTCTGCGAACGTAAAGGATTTAGAGATCTACGGATTTGAGAATGGATACAAGGGACTGATCTATGGAGATTACCGTCTGTTGACATCGGCGGATTTCTCCGGAATTCTGACCAAAGGAGGCACGATTCTCGGATCATCCCGTCAGCCGTTCAAGCTGATGCGCGTGCCGGATGAGAACGGACTGGATAAGGTTGAGGCGATGAAGCAGACCTATCACAAGTTAAATCTTGACTGTCTGGTCATCCTCGGTGGTAACGGAACACAGAAGACAGCGAATCTTCTTCGCGAAGAGGGGCTGAATATCATCCATCTTCCGAAGACGATTGATAATGATATTTACGGAACGGATGTGACATTCGGATTCCAGAGTGCGATCAATATCGCAACCGAGGCGATCGACTGCATCCATACGACAGCCGCATCCCATAACCGTGTATTCATCGTTGAAGTTATGGGACACAAAGTCGGATGGCTGACTTTGTATGCAGGTATCGCAGGTGGTGCAGACATCATTCTGCTTCCTGAGATTCCATACGATATTAATAAAGTTGTCGATGCGATCCACAAACGCACAAAGGACGGCAAGGGATTCACAATTCTCGCTGTTGCGGAGGGCGCGATCTCCAAAGAGGATGCAGCTCTGCCGAAGAAAGAGTACAAGGCAAAGCTTGCTGATCGCAAATATCCGTCCGTATCCTATGAGATCGCAGACAAGATCAAGGAAGTGTGCGGAACGGAAGTGCGTGTTGCGGTTCCGGGACATACGCAGCGAGGCGGAAGTCCATGCCCGTACGATCGCGTTTTGTGTACAAGACTCGGATCAGCGGCAGCCAAGGCGATCATGGATCAGGATTACGGCTGCATGATCGCGATGATCAATAACAAGACGAAGCGCGTGCCGCTCGGCGAGGTTGCCGGTAAGCTCAAGATGGTTGATCCGGACAGCCAGATGATCAAAGAAGCAAAGAGAACCGGAATCAGTTTCGGTGACTAGGAGGATATAAACCATGTCTTATACGGCGTTATACCGTAAGTTCCGTCCCCAGGAGTTTGAGGACGTCAAGGGACAGGACCATATTGTAACAACACTTAAGAATCAGATAAAAGCCGATCGAATCGGACATGCCTATCTGTTTTGCGGAACACGAGGTACAGGTAAGACAACGGTTGCCAAGATCTTTGCAAAAGCAGTAAATTGTGAACATCCAGTAGACGGAAGTCCTTGTGGTGAGTGCCCTTCTTGTAAGGGCATTGCCGCCGGGACTTCTATGAATGTCATAGAGATTGATGCGGCATCGAACAACGGTGTAGACAACATCCGCCAGATCCGTGAGGAAGTGGCGTACCGCCCGACGGAGGGCAAGTACAAGGTCTATATCATCGATGAGATACATATGCTTTCGACGGGAGCGTTCAACGCATTGCTCAAGACGCTCGAGGAACCGCCGGCATACGTGATCTTTATTCTTGCGACGACCGAGGCGCACAAGATTCCGATCACGATCCTGTCGCGCTGTCAGAGATACGACTTTCACCGTATCTCGATCGACACGATCACGAACCGCCTGACGGAGCTGATGAAGGAAGAACAGGTCGATGTGGAGGAGCGGGCATTGCGTTACGTTGCCAAAGCGGGCGACGGTTCGATGCGAGATGCTTTGAGTCTTCTGGATCAATGCATTGCGTTTCATCTCGGAGAGAAACTTACCTATGAAAATGTACTCGATGTGCTTGGCGCGGTGGATACGGAAGTGTTCTCACGCCTTTTGCGGGAGATCATTAACCGTAATGTAACCGGTGCAATCCATGTCGTCGGCGAACTGGTCGACGAGGGACGTGAGCTGGGGCAGCTCGTCAATGACTTTACGTGGTATATGCGAAACCTTCTGCTTTTGCAGAGCTCGGACGAGATGGAAGAGGTGCTGGATATATCCGCCGACAATCTCGCAGCACTCAAGGAAGAGGCACAGATGGTGGAACCGGAAGTGCTTATGCGCTACATCCGCATTTTCTCGGATCTGAGCAACCAGATCAAATACGCAGCGCAGAAGCGGATCGTGCTTGAGATCGCGATCATTAAACTGTGCAGACCGCAGATGGAGACGGACTATTCGTCACTTGTGGATCGCATGGACGATCTGGAGAAAAAGCTGGCAAGCGGTGTGGTTCCGGTCGCACAGACAGGTGCGGCAGCAGCTCCGGCACAGAGCGCAGCGACTCCGACGGAAAAGCCGACGATGCCGAAAGCGATACCTGACGATATCAAACAGGTCGTGCAGAACTGGAAGGCGATGCTTTCTGAGGCGGGCGGACTGACGCGGCAGTATTTGAACAAGGCAGTGCCGAGCCTTGGCAATAGCGGCGATCTGATGCTTGTCTTTGACGATAAGAACGCGTTTGAATATCTCAATGAGGATAAGGCGGAGTGTATGACGCATTTTAAGCAGCTCATGGAGAATCGTGTCGGCAAAGAGATCGAAGTGACGCTTCACATGAATGAAAGCGGCAGAAGCGCCGGCGATGTCGTGCCGGATTTGCGCCTTGCGATCAATTTTGATATTGAGGAAGAAAACTTTTAATGATATGATACACAAGGGGCTGCGGTACATCTTTGATGTATCGCTAAGTAGGCTTGTGAGAGCTGTGCAACAGCGGAACAAGTCGTGGATCATAGAAAGTTATAAATATATATAAAATATGGAGGACACCCACATGGCAAAAAGAGGTGGATTCCCGGGCGGAATGCCGGGAAACATGAACAACATTATGAAGCAGGCGCAGAAGATGCAGCGCCAGATGGAAGAGGCTCAGAAAGCGCTTGAGGAGCAGGAGATTACAGCTGCAGCAGGCGGCGGAGCAGTAGAAGTAACCGTATCCGGCAAGCGTGAAGTGACCAAAGTAAAGCTTGCAGAGGAAGTTGTTGATCCGGATGATATCGAGATGCTTGAGGATCTGATCATGGCAGCAACCAACGAGGCATTACGCCAGGTCGATGAGGCTTCCCAGAAGTCGATGTCACAGATTACCGGAGGACTGGGTGGAGGATTCCCATTCTAAGATGGATTATTACAGTAATGAGATTTCAAAACTGATCGAGGAGTTGTCTTCGCTTCCGGGCATCGGGGCGAAGTCCGCACAGCGGCTGGCATTTCATATATTAAATATGCCGGAGGACCATGTGGAGGCGCTGTCTTCCGCAATCCTGTCCGCGAAGCATAATGTGAAGTACTGCAAGTGCTGCTTTAACTTGACAGATCAGGAAATTTGTCCTATATGTAGTGATGAAGCGCGTGACCACAAGACGATTATGGTCGTTGAGAACACGCGTGATCTTGTTGCATACGAGAAAACCGGCAAGTATGAGGGAGTCTATCATGTGCTGCATGGGGCAATCTCACCGATGCTTGGAATCGGTCCGAATGACATTAAGCTGAAGGAACTGATGGTGCGTCTGGAGGGCGATGTCGAAGAAGTGATCATCGCGACGAACTCAAGCCTTGAGGGCGAGACGACCGCGATGTATATCAGCAAACTGATCAAGCCGACCGGTATCAAAGTGACAAGAATCGCCAGCGGAGTTCCGGTTGGCGGTGATCTTGAATACATTGATGAAGTGACGTTGCTCCGCGCTTTGCAGGGAAGAACGGAACTTTAAATAACAAAGGAGAGTCTATGAATAATTTAGAGCTGGAAAAGACAGCGAATGAGATTCGCAAAAGTATTGTAACCGCAGTACACAGTGCCAAGTCCGGACATCCGGGCGGATCATTGTCTGCTGCAGACATCTTCACTTACTTATATTTTGAAGAGTTAAACGTAGATCCTAAGAATCCGAAGGATGAGAACCGTGACCGTTTTGTATTATCCAAGGGTCATGTGGCTCCTGCATTGTATTCCACACTTGCAGAAAAAGGCTTTTTCCCGAAGGAAGACCTTACCACACTTCGCCACACCGGATCTTATCTGCAGGGACATCCGGATATGAAGCATATTCCGGGCGTTGACATGTCCAGCGGATCACTTGGACAGGGCGTGTCTGCCGCTGTCGGTATGGCTGCCGCAGGCAAGTTTGACAACAAGGATTATCGTGTTTATACATTGACCGGAGACGGTGAGATTCAGGAAGGACAGATCTGGGAGGCTGCTATGTGGGCAGGACACCGCAAGCTGGACAACCTCGTTGTGATCGTCGACAACAACAATTTGCAGATTGACGGAGAAATCGACAAAGTCTGCTCTCCGTACCCGATCGACAAGAAATTTGAAGCATTCAATTTCCATACTATCGTGATCGATGGCAACAACTTTGACGAGATCCGTGCCGCTTTCAAGGAAGCGCGTGAAACCAAGGGACAGCCGACCGCAATTATCGCCAAGACAATTAAGGGAAAAGGCGTTTCTTATATGGAGAACCAGGCTGGATGGCACGGTAAAGCTCCAAACGATGATGAATACAAGATCGCTATGGAAGAACTCGAGAAGGCAGGTGAAGCATTATGTCAGAAGTAAAGAAGATTGCAACGCGTGACAGCTATGGTAACGCATTGGTAGAACTTGGTAAGGAACATGAGAATCTGATCGTGCTCGATGCGGATCTTGCAGGCGCAACCAAGACTTGCATTTTCCAGAAAGAATTTCCGGAGCGTCATTGGGACTGCGGTATCGCAGAGTGTAACATGACCGGTATTGCAGCAGGTCTTGCAACTTGCGGCAAAGTACCTTTTATCAGTTCGTTCGCTATGTTTGCAGCAGGACGTAACTTTGAGCAGGTGCGTAACTCCATCGGTTATCCACACTTGAATGTGAAGATCGGAGCAACCCATGCCGGCATCTCTGTCGGTGAGGACGGAGCAACCCATCAGTGCCTTGAGGATCTTGCTTTGATGCGTGAGATCCCGGGAATGGTTGTTATCAACCCATCCGATGATGTTGAGGCGCGTGCGGCAGTGAAGGCTGCATACGATTATGTAGGACCGGTTTATCTGCGTTTCGGACGTCTCGCAGTGCCGGTGATCAATGACAATGCGGATTATAAGTTTGAAATCGGCAAAGGCATTACATTAAAAGAAGGTACGGATGTATCGATTTTTGCAACCGGACTGGAAGTGTCAGAGGCACTTGCAGCGGCTGATATGCTCACAAAAGACGGTATCTCTGCGGAAGTGATCAACATTCATACCATCAAGCCGCTTGACGAGGAACTTGTCATTGCATCTGCAACAAAGACGGGCAAAGTCGTAACGGTTGAGGAGCACTCTATCGTTGGAGGTCTTGGAAGTGCGGTTGCGGAAGTTCTCAGTGAGAAAGCACCGACGAAGATGATGCGTATCGGTGTCAATGACCGGTTCGGTGAGTCCGGTCCGGCACTGGAGCTGATCCACAAGTATGAGCTGGATGCAGAGGGCATCTACAAGAAAGTCAAAGCATTCTGCAAATAAATGAAGAGATTATGGAGCTGTCGCGAAAGCGGCAGCTTCTTTTGCTTTTTGCCGTAATTTGTCACTCACTTTTTTGAAAACCTGTCAGGTTTTTCCAAAATTCTCCTGCGCCTGTGTGTTAGCATAAGGAAACGAAATGATAGGATTTGTTGGATAAGGAGTGGGCAAATGATCGATATCGAGATGAAGAATGAACGAAATCTGAAGAACATCCGCCAAATCGGAACGCCGACACAGGAAGATAAGATCTACATAGAGAATGCCGTCTACGCAAGAATACATGAGGAGGATTACGCGGAGAAAAAGGTGTTTGTCTTTATGGGACACACGGAATGCATTCAGGGGCGTTACACGACCTTCATTGAGGCGGCGATCCCGGTGCTTAAGATGGAATTTGTGCAAAATGCGCCACAGTGGAACAATCGCGCGTGGAGTGATGTATTCCGCGAGGTAAAGAGGTCGTATGAGAATTCGATCATTGTCGGCTGGGCGATGGACCAGAAAGGCTATGCGCCGAGCATGACGCCGGAGCTGGAGGCAATCCACAGGGAACAGTTCGGCGGTGCACATCAGGTGCTTTTCCTCATGGACAGTATTGAGGGTGAGGAAACGTTCTATATTAATAAAGGCAATTGGCTGCAGAAAAAGGAAGGTTTTTACATATTCTATGCGCGGGAACTGCGCCAGGTGTGCCCGCCGGAAGTGGTTGTAGAGATGCCGAAACAGGCGCGGATCGGTTCGGTTCCTCCGACGGAGCCGAAAGCAGACCGCGCTCAATACCGGAAGACATTGCAGAAAAAAGAGAATGTGCAGGAGGCGCAGCGCGCGACTTCTTATGCGATGACCGCAGCGGTGGCGCTTCTTGTTGTGATTGTCGGTCTTGGTGTCGTGCAGGATCGTATCCATGTGCCGGGACTGCAGAAAGCGGTACAGACGATCGCGTCGTTTGGCGATAAAGAGGCGCAAAAAGCGCAGGTACTTGTCGGAACGGAGATCAGGGAGACGCAGCAGAGTACGCAGGAAGCGGAGGATACTTATACCGAGACGCTGGATCTGATCCCGATCGAATCGATCAGCGCGGGCGATATCAAGACGGTGGATGAAACGGGCAACGTTAAAGAAACGGAACAAGGCGATGCATCTGATCCGGAGAAGAATTCTGAACAACAGGACCAGGAGAAGACGCAGGAAGAAGCGGGCGCGGAGGATACTGCAAGCAGGCGGACAGATGTAACAGTGGAGACTCCGAAATATTATGTTGTCAAATCCGGTGATACGCTCACTTCCATCTGTAATCAGGTCTATGGATCCACTGCGAAGATGAGAGAACTGAAAGAGTACAATCAGCTGGATGATGCAGACGACATCCATGTCGATCAGAAATTGTTACTTCCGTAATCGATGAGGGAATGTTATAATTGTAACATTAAACAACAAGGAGAGATAAAACGGTGGCAGACAGGAAAGATTTTAAAACCGTAGAGATAGACAGTGATGTGCAGCAGGAGATCGATGAGCAGATCTGCCGGCACCGGCACAAGATCGCGCGCCGCGTGATCATAGGCGTTTTTGTGATTGCGTTGCTTTTTGCAGGGGCACAATTGTGGAGCGCGCTGCGAAGCTATGACTCGTACGAAATCCGCAGCAAGACGGAACAGCAGGACAGCGGCGCGGCGAAATATGCCACGTTTCTCAGTAAGACGGTAGAATACAACAACGATGGAATCGTGTATCGCGATGCCGACAATGAATTGATCTGGAACCAGTCATTTGAGATGAGCACGCCGATGCTGTCCGTCTGTGAGAGCTATCTGGCGGTCTATGATCAGGGCGGAACTTCTATATATATTATGACAACGACTGGGTTGTCAAAGAAAATCGAGACGTCCACGCCGATCAGCACGGTGTGCGTTGCCAATCAGGGAACGGTGGCGGTGCTTATGAAGGAAGACAATGTTTCCAGGGTCCGTCTGTATGATCGCAAAGGTAATGAACTTGCAAACGGAGAGTTTTACGTGGAAAAAGGAAGCTTTCCGGTGGATATCGCGCTCTCTTATGATGCGCAGAAACTGGCGGTCGACATGCTGGATGTCAAGGAGGGAAAGGTAAGCTCGACGATCAGCTTCTATAATTTTGGCTCGGTCGGACAGAATGAGATTGATAATAATGTGGGAACCTACAGCTACGAAGATATGTTTATCTCGGAGATTTCGTATGTGGCGGCGGATCGCATGGTCGCTTTATCGGACACGGGATTTCTCGTTTTTGAGGGAACACAGAAGCCGTCGCTCAAGCGACAGGTCGATTTTGAGCAGGAAGTACAAAGCGTTTTCTGCAACAATAAATATGTGGGAGTTACGTATGCAAGCACCAAGACAGAGGGTAGCTGGCATATTAAAGTGTACGATCTGAGCGGCAACACCGCGATGGAGAATGATACTGCGATCGCATACAACCGGATCGAGTTTCTTGACCGGAATGAAGTGTGCGTGCGCGACGATTACAGTTGCGAAATCTATACGATACACAGCATTCGTAAATTCGCTTACACCTTCGATCAGCCGTTGTATAAGATTTTGTCGGGAACGGATCCGACAACGTATACATTTGTGCTGAGCGGAGAAACAGATGAGGTACGATTAAAATGAATTGGTTACTGATCATAGTGATCCTTGTTCTGGCCGGGAATATCGTGTGGGGCTTTTCGAAAGGCTTCCTGCGCGTGGTCTATTCCATGCTGGCGTGGGTTGCGATTCTTGTATTTGTCACATGGGCAACGCCGTATGTGGCAAATATGCTCGTGCAAAA
Source organism: uncultured Agathobacter sp. (assembly GCA_934358675.1). Taxonomy (GTDB): domain Bacteria; phylum Bacillota; class Clostridia; order Lachnospirales; family Lachnospiraceae; genus Roseburia. The sequence continues at coordinate 13,520 of CAKRKX010000064.1, forward strand.
TACGAATATCGATAATCGGATTGAGGCTGATTTTACGGACCGGTTGCATGAACTGGTTGCGGGCGGCAATACGGATGAAGTGCAGGCTGATACGGAGCGTACGGAAAACGATACGCAGAATACGGACGAGACGAAAGCAAAGTCGTACAGTGACCTGCAGATGAAACTGCCGGATGCCGTGACACAGAAACTGTTTGATACCAATAAAGTAGCGGACCGGTTCCTTGAGGGCAGCGGTGCGTACGATGCGTTGGCGGGACGCGCGACCGATCTGGCGATGCGCGTGATCGCATTCGTACTGGTGTTGTTGATCGCATTATTATCGTTTCATTTGTTATCAACCATCTTAAAAGTCGTGGAGAAGCTGCCTGTGATCGGTGGAATCAACCGGACGCTCGGAATTTTTGCAGGCTTAGTGAAAGGATTTCTCATTATATGGCTGGCGTTTGCAATTATTGCGATGGCAGGCACTACAGAGGTCGGAGTCGCGTTGGTCTCATACATATATGAATCACCGCTTCTGGTATGGATTTATGAGAATAATTTAATACTTACGATTCTGATGGCGTTCCTGTAAAGCGGGAAAAAGGAGTCAGAATTGCGGTCTATGAGCACCACAGGAACAACATCTTGTGGTGCTTTAAATTTCTTTAAAAAAATTGAAATTTGTTGTTGACTTTGAAAAAGCTGCGTGATATTATAACTAAGCTGACTCGTGAGGCACGACACAAATCGATGTGATTCGCGACAAAGCAAAAAAATAAATTAAAAAAGTTGTTGACAAGCGATTGAACATCTGTTATAATTTAGAAGTTGTCGCTGATAACGACAAAACAAAGAACCTTGATAACTGAACAGTGAAAAACCTTGAAAGATTTTGAGAATCATTGAGAAAAATAGTACTG
>CAKRKX010000065.1 GCA_934358675.1 uncultured Agathobacter sp.
GCATATGCCAAGCATCAGCTCCCTCGTGTCCATCACGGAGAACACCACGCCCGAGCAGTTCATGACGGCGACCGCAAGCCCCGCCAGAAGCCCTGCCACCCAGCCGCTGCATCTGTGGTTTGCCCACCGGTAGAGCCGGATGCCCACGCCGGTCACGAGCAGGATAAACACATATTTCACCATCGCCCCCACAGGCATACACCAGCCCATCCCCGCGAACATTCCTATGTAGAGCAATGCGTTCCTCCGCTGATCCGGACAGCATCCCGCAAAGAAAGCCGGCACGAGCGGATAATACCCGAGAACACACAACATACTGCTGCACGCGCCCAGAATCGCACACCCCACTTTCCCTATACTCTCCGTTACTTTGTTTTGTGTACTCATAGCACGCCTCCTATTCCTTTTCCCATCGGCGATGTTGGATCGCCTGATTTTGTCAAGGATGGATTATACGAAAACGTGCGCAAAATACTTGTCACAATTTCTACCGCTTTTCAAAAACTTTTCGGCAAAACCTCTGTTCAGGTGCGATTCGAGGGACGTAAAACCAAAAAAAGAAGCACAAGGCTTCCACCTCATGCTTCTAGTTATCGCTCTCTTTGAAGATGATCTCATTCTTGTATGTAAGCCCGAGCTTACTCTTGGCGATATCTTCATAATATTCACTCGACTGCATGTACTTCTCAAGATCATCAATCTCCGAAGAACGCTGCGTCTCCTGCTCATATTGTTCCTTAAGTTCATTCTCACGCGCCATATAGTCCGCGTCTTTTTTCTTCAACTGATAGATCTGTACCGCCATAACCGCTACAAACGCAACAACGATAAGGCTGATACACACAGTACCCGTACTACGGCGTCTTCTTTTTTTCTTCTTCATTCTCCGTCTCCTGATTCCTGTGAAGTTTCTCTAATCTTTTCTCTACTCTTATTGTAACGGCTTTTGTCACGCTTTTCAATCGCTTTTTGACAACAATGATGCATTTTGTGAGTCCGCGCATGAGAAGCCGCCCCGCCGAAACGCGGTAAAACAGTGCTCCCGCGCCGATTCCGAGAATCATGTAACCGCGGATGATTCCATTATTTACCTGACAGACTTTAAGAAAAAGCCACCCGCCGGTCATAAACCCGTAAAGCAGATCCTCGACCGAGATCCAGAGGATCCCGTGCGGAAAAATGCGTCGAATCACGCGGATCGCGTCGTAAATAACACACAATCCCGCCCCTGCAAGAAGCGCCTGCCCCAACAGGGCGAGTTCCAGTTCAAGTCCCGCGACCGGCTTCATGATGAAAGCAGCTTCCCGAAAAACGAACTCTTATGTCCCGGCACCTGCGAGTAAGTGAGCACATCCACCTGCCCATCGATGTCCACCTCGCCTTTATCAAGATCCAGACGGTTCACATGAAGATCCTTGCCTTTAATATGAAGCATCCCCTGTTCCGTCTCAAGCAGGATCTCGTTCACGTCAAACGAGAGCACATCCACAACACCGGTAAAGCTTCCCGCCTTTCGATCCTGCAACGTAAGCCTGTGCGGCCTGTTCATGGTCTTCTCATCCATCTTTGTCTGCTGCCTCCTGTAAATACTCCTGATCTACTATATGACAGCAGTTGCAGCCTTATGCCTTCCGGCTGCTTTAAATATATTCAAACAGATCCTTCGCCTCGTCCTTCTTGGTCGTGTCCTGAATGTCCAGAACACGAACCTTAACCGACTTCTGTCCGAAAAGGATCTCGATCTCATCGCCGACCTTCACGTTCGTGGAAGCCTTGGCAGGCTTACCGTTTACCATCACACGGCCCGCGTCGCACGCCTCATTGGCAACGGTTCTCCGCTTGATCAGACGCGATACCTTCAAAAACTTATCTAATCTCATATCAATCTCCATAACACGATGCCCCTGAAAAAAGCATCACTGCATTAAAAAAGTGGAGCCCCTCGAAGGTGCTCCACTGACTCATTCGCAAAACTAGTTTAAAGAATCCTTTAAAGCCTTACCAGCCTTAAACTTAGGTGCCTTAGAAGCCGGGATTGTGATCTCCTGCTTTGTCTGTGGGTTTCTACCTACTCTTGCAGCTCTCTCAGATACTTCGAATGTACCGAAGCCAACTAACTGAACCTTCTCACCCTTCTTAAGTTCCTCAGCAACAACGTCTGTAAATGCCTTTACTGCTGCCTCTGCATCCTTCTTAGAAATCTCAGCCTTCTCAGCTACAGCTGCGACTAACTCTGCTTTGTTCATGTCAATATTCCTCCTATGGGTCATATATTATATAATTCGAGTTCCTTCTCTCAAATTACTTACAAATCTATTTATACTTGTTTTCCAAGTATTTGTCAAGAAAAAATGCCTATTTTTGGGGATTCTTACAACGTAAAATCAGCCAAAAATATTCGACAAAAATCGTCAATTTGACACAATCGAACTTGACTCGGTCATACTCGAGAGCAAATCCTTGATCAGATCAAGCTCCTCCTGACGCTTTGTGGCCTCCGAGCTCTCGCTCGAAGATGTGTCGGACTGCGTGGACTGTGAGGAACTCTCACTCTGCTGCGTGGAACCCGTCGTGCCCGACGAAGAGGTTGCATCCCCCGCGGTGTCCGTCTCCGTGGCATCCTGCTCGTCCATCAGATTGATGATGATCGTGGACTTCTTGGAATTCACATAGAGATTTCTGCGCCATACATCGTAACCGTCCGCATAGACCGCGATCGAATGCTGTCCGTAGGTCAGCTTGACCGGATCGCTGTAATCGACCTCCTTGTCATCGATCAGAAGAACCGAGCCCGCCACATCGATGAGGAACCGCACCTTGCCTGACTTCGGTCCCTTGCCCTTGATCCTGTCAAGATCCACCGTCGTCGTCTGACCGCGCGTGATCGTAACCTCGGTGCTTCCGCCCCAGCCGTTGTTCGCCACGGTCAGCTCGTAGGTACCTTCCGCAACCTGCATCGTCAGATTCTTCGTCACCTCAGTGAATATCTTCTTGCCAAGCTGTAAGAAGCTGCCTTCAAACAGTTCCGTGTTCGTGAGTGCAAGCGTTCCCTGCGCCGTCGTGATCCGCACGGATAATATCTTCTTATCCAGACCAACCACGGAGAGCGTGTCACCCTGCGCAACATCGTCCATCGTCACCCGCTCCTCGCCGGAGAACACATAGGTATTCTCATCATAACGGTACTTCGAATCTCCGATCTGCAGCATATTCTGCTGCGGCGTGATACTGAACCGCTTCACATCATCGTACACCCACGCCTGCGCCGAAATCTGCGCATCGCAGAGGATGCCTTCCGCGTTCACGTTTCCGATCGTGATCAGCGTTCCCTGCGTAAACGATGCAATCGTTGTCCGGCTGCCGTACTCATCATAGAACCGCGTTCCGGTTCCGTAATAATAACGGTACTCCATCCCGTTCGCATAGCGGTACAGCCGGAATGTCTCCTCGATCTGATCCACGCCGACCACAAGATAGAGATCCTGATCCTCCTGCCCGATATCCTCCGTCTCCGTCACCTGCGTATCGTCTGCTCCCTGATCCGCGATCGAATGGTGAAAATACGTGCCGTTCCCGAGCGTATCCTGCCTGCCGCAGCCCGTCGCCGCAAGCAGCAGCGCCGCGAGCAGCATATATGTAATTATCCGTAATTTTTTCATTTTCTTCATAGCTTTAGTATACATGATTCTTATAAGAATGAAAGCATATTTTCCAAAAAGGCGCTTCTTGCCGGCTCATTCTTCTCCATCCGCTCCAGCTTCTCGATTTCACGTTCCGACACCCATGCCTTTCTTGAATTACTGTAGTGATTCGAGACCTTCCAGAATTTCTCCGGGAAAAGCAAAACCACATACAACAGCCTTTTTTCATCGGCACTCATCGTGCGCACCTTGTCGTACTGCTCCAGCAGATGCATGCCCAGATTTTTGTCCCACCGGTTCTTTTCCAGCATTTTGCGCATGAAATTCGCCAGATCCACGACCGGTGTCGCATAGCTCATATTCTCGTAATGCACGATGCAGAATCCGTCCGGCGTGCGGATCACATTGTGCTGGTTGAAATCGCCGTGACACAGTCCCCTGACCGGATGCAGTTCCTCCTCGTTTAAGATGCGGATCGCCTCGGTGGCATCGCCCATATAATGCACGTACTGTGCAAGAAAACTCCGCTCGAACTCGTTTCGGCTGCGCCTTTTTTGCACATAATTTTTGACCTTGATCAGTTCTCGGTAATGCCGCCGGCACACATTCGCCGGATCGTTGCGGTCCGACTGCATAAAATCCGGAACCTCCCGCATACAACCGGCCAGCACGGAGTGCAGTCTCGCCAGCTGCGCGATCGCACGCGCCATATCCGATTCGCGGCTCGTGCTGCACTCCGCGCCGTTGATCATATCCTTCAGCCAGTAGCGCATGCCCATATCGTCCGTGGCAGCCGCCTCGCCCTCTTTCGTGAGCGTGATCTGCTCTGCCACAAATCCACTCTCCTGCAGCCGCAGCAGCACCTCGCGCAAAAACATCGCACGCTCCTTCGACCCGCGAAACGGCGCAAGCAGCTTCATTCCTTCACTCGTATCGCAAATATAAGCGCCCCTTCCGCGGCTGATCTGTTTTATTTCCAAGTCGTACTGTTGTAAGATTGCTTCCGACTGATTATACACAAAAACCCCTCCCATATGACATCACTGTGTTCTATCATATGAGACGGGTCATCAAATTATGCGCCAGTTCCAGCAGCTTATCCCTCTGATTTAATTCCGGATCGTCGAGCACACGCTCAAACAGTTCATTTAAGATTGCTCCGATCTCCTTGCCGGGCTTCATGCCCATCGCGATCAGATCCGCTCCGCCGATCGCAAGATCCTTCTTCTGCACACATTGCTGCGCCGCACAGATCTCCGTAAAAAGGCGTTCCATCGTATCCACATACGCCAGTTTTTCCTCCCGGTGGTACATGCTCTGTCCGAGCGTGTCCGCCCTCTTGACCGCCAAAAGTGACGGCATGTTTTCCACGCCGATCCGGTTCATCATCCGCCGCATCGTGCGCTCCGTAAGTTCAGGCCGGTCATCATGGTAGCGCACCAGCCGGCACACCCGATCCGTTGTATCGTTGTCGAACTTCAACCGGTGCAGGATCGCCTTCGCCATCTCGGCGCCTTTGACCGGATGCCCCTTGAAATGGTTCTGCCCCGCTTCATCCGTCGTGACGCACGTCGGCTTGGCAACATCGTGAAGCAGCATCGCAAGGCGCAGCACCTTGTCCGGCTCTACATGTGTGAGTGTGTGAAGTGTATGCTCGCCGACCGTGTAACAATGGTGCTTGTTGTGCTGTTCGGTCGCCATCATCGTGTCGAACTCCGGCAGGAAAATGCGTGTCAGTCCGGTCTCATAGACTGTGCGCATTGCATCCGGGTGTGCAGAGGTCAGAAGCTTGACCAGTTCCATCTGGATGCGTTCCGCGCTCACCGCGCGCAGATTGTCCGCAAGATCCCTGATCGCCGCAAGTGTCTCCGGTTCAATCGCAAAACCAAGCTGTGCCGCAAAACGCACCGCACGAAGCATTCGAAGCGCATCTTCCCCGAATCGGTCATGCGGCTTTCCAACGCATCGGATCACTCCTGCCGCAAGATCCTTCTCGCCGTCAAATGCATCCACAAGTCCAGACTCATCATTATATGCCATGGCATTGATCGTGAAATCACGCCTTTTTAAATCCTCGACCAGATTACCTGTGAAGATAACTTCTTTCGGATGACGGCTGTCCTCATACTCTCCGTCGATCCGGTATGTGGTGACTTCATAACCCACATGATCGAGCATGACCGTGACCGTTCCGTGCTGAATACCGGTGTCAATCGTATGACAAAACAGAGACTTCACAACCTCCGGGCGCGCCGAAGTGGTGATGTCCCAGTCCTGCGGCATACGTCCGAGAAGCGTATCGCGCACGCAGCCGCCCACAGCGTAGGCATCGTAACCTTCCTTCTGCAGACGGTGGATAATTTGATTCACATGTTCCGGTAATTGCATTCTCATAAAAATTTATAGTGTCCTTTTTCTCCTGTTTTCACGGTGTACAGCAGGTCATCGGCCTGTTTGATCAGTTCACTGATCTCTTTCTCGCTGCGCACATCGTCCGCATAAGCGATACCCATGGAGCAGGTGATCAGTCTGCCCTCATCCACCGTGATCGTATGTCCGAGGTGTTCCTCGATCTGATGCCTGAATCCGAATGTCGCATGGATCTTCGCGTAGATCTCTTTTGCAATCGCTTCAAGCTCATAACGGTCATTCGTCTCAAGGAGGATGATAAATTCATCTCCGCCGTATCGGCTGACAAAGCCTTTGCCGAGACTGACTTCCTTAAAGATTGCGGCCATCTCCTTTAAGATCAGATCGCCGATATCATGCCCGTATGTATCATTATAATGCTTAAAGTTATCTAAATCAATAAACATCAACCCGATATGAAATCCGTTCGGACCGTCCGCCAGATGTTCCTCAATCTGTGCGATCTGCTCATACATGCCCGCACGGTTGTATACGCCTGTGAGCATATCCGTCTCCGCAGCCGCCTGCAGACGCCGATTCATCTCCGATGCTTTCTCGTAGGCCTCCATACGGTTGATGGAATATTCCATCTCGCGGAACAGAAGGCGGTACATATTCAGATCATCCTCATTCAACATGTAGCGCTCGATCGATCCGTGCCAGTTGTCCTTCATGCACACATAGGCGATCAGAAGACTCGTCAGCGTGCCATTCTTCATAAACGGCACCGCAACAAACGAGCAGACATCATCTTCCCCAAAGTACGAAATCATGTCCTGATGCTCCACAAAGCCCTCGCCGATCTTCGAAGCTGCAAACCCCTGTGGATACTCCTTGATTGCATGCCTGATACCAAGCAGTACTTCCTTTGTCATGCTACATCCGCTGTCATTGTAGAGCACCTGCGGTCTGCCCTCCTGATAATAGATATACAGCGCACAATCCAGATTGAAGTGATTGATAAAACCGCTGATCGCATTCTGCACCATCACCGGAATCTTCTGATCCGTGATATCGATCATCTTCTGCCACGATGCAAAGAATTCCATCTGACGCTTGTTCGTCTGATAATCGCGCATCAGCCCTTCCTGCCTGACCAATGCTTCGATCTCATTCTCCGTCACCTGATGCCTGCAATTCTCAAGCTCGATCTCAAACCCCTTAAGAATGTCCATCTGAATGGAATCCGCCATCTCTTTGCACATCATCTCATGCTGCTCGAGCATTTCCGCCTCGCGCTCATACAGTTCCTTTCGTCCCGTCTGCTCGAACAATTTCATCCTTGCCTGACGGAAAAGGCGATAACTGAAAAACTCGTTGCCTGCGGCTCTGGACAAAAACTTTTCCGCATTCATAAAATAATTGTAGGCGGCCTCCAGCTCTCCGTCGAACTGCTTTAACAACGCCTGCGAGAATGTGTAAAGAAACATATCATCGTCACACTTGGCGTAATCGTGAATGATCTCCTCGTTTTTATTATTCTTTTCTTTTTCAATAATATAATTCAGAAACTGCCGGCAGCTTAACAGATAGCGCTCACATGTAAAGCGGTCTCCCTGTATGATTCCGAGCAGTGCCAGCAGCGCGTACAGTTTCGAGAGATTGCACACACGCAGACTGTTCAGATGCAGCTTCTCGATCACTTTCATTGCCAAAAGAAGATCATGCTGCGCCTCTTTGAATTTGCCGAGCATCATATAATTGAGCGCGCGGTTGTAATACACTTCCGCGATATCTTCCGATCTTCCGAGTTCATAGAAGATCTCGATCGCGTGATTGTAATATTTCTCCGCCATATCGTTTCTGCCCATCGCGCTTAGATTATAACCGATTCCCGAGAACATTCTGCCCTCATAAAAATTCTCGCCGGACTTCATGAATTCATATGTGCGCACTGAGTAAAGCAATGCGATCTCATTCATTCCGTTTGTTGATGCCAGCATGATGTTCTTCTGGTAGGCATCGTACACGAGCTGTGCGTTTCCGATCTTCTTTGCGAGCGCAACACCTTTGCTGAAATAGAACAGCGCGGACTCCGACCGGTACGCCTTGGCAACAACATTCGGCTGGTTATCGTAGGCATAGATATAAATATGTGCGAGATGATTTTTGTAATCATAACGCATCAGTTTTTCAATTAATTCCGGCTCGATCGGGATATCCTGCACACAGAAAAAGATGTTGTACCATCCCGACATCTGTGCCATCACCTTGAGCAATTCGGCGCGGAATACCTGCCGTTCATCCCCGCTCTCCACAGCCCGCATGTATGCCTTGTCCGCAATCTTCTGTGCACGGTCAAGCTTACCCTGATACATATAACAGGTGCCGCGAAGAAAATCCAACTGGGCACGATACAGAAACTCCTGTTCCATCGGGATCAGATTGGCCGCCTCCGCGATCAGTTCCAACGCCTTGGACAGTTCTCCAAGCAGGATCGAGGTTCTTGCATACAGCAGATAGAAATCGCGTTTGCACGAACTCCTCATCGGTACGTCCTCGAACTTGATCTTGGATTCGACCTCACGGAAATAGCGTTTGGCCTGATCATAATCCAGAAACTCTACGATATTTACAACTTTGCGGATGCTCGCGTCATAATCCTCATCGACATCCACGCTGTCCACATAGCCATCCCCCGATGCCGCCTCTTCCACAATCTCTGTTCTCCTGTGGTCCGAAGATCCGATATGATACAACTGGCTGCGATCCTTAATGTTCTCCACAATGCTGTCCCATACATCCGCCACGGTCTCTTTGCGCCCGACGGAATCGTTGACGCCGAGCACCAGTCCGATGTTCTTATCCGGATGTTCCAGCAGTTCATGCACCAGTTCAAATGAACTGCGGCTCGCCATCTGAAAACGGTTGATCACAAGCACGATCGGATGCTCCTTCGCCAGTGCTTTCAGCATCGATGCGATCGCCTCTGTCATACGGATCTGCTCATACGCGACCTCATTGAGAAGAACATTCTCATTGCGCACACAGATTCCGCTCTCATAATAGCTGCTCAGGATTTCCCGGTGCAGCTCATACACACCGCACTCCTGCATGAATGCCGCAAAGTCTCCTTTGCCATACTTCCGAAACATATCACAGATTGTATCCAGAAACGGCTCGTACGCTCCGGTCAGTTCGCGGTATCCAAATTCGCGTGAGGCAAAAAAAACGCTATCCTCCTGCTGCCGATAACGTTTTACTGTCTCTAAATCTTCAATTGTAAAATCATTGCTATAGCTCGCCATAACAATGTTCCTGTCTGTTGTGCCGACATGGTTATAAACCTGCTCGATCACACCGTTATAATACTTATCAATCATGGATTACTCCCCCTGCAATCCAAGCCTTCCCTCACAGGCTTTTATACTCTCTTTTATAGTAAGCCACACGTCGTTTTTTGTCAAGATTTTGCATGGTTTCCGCCCTGGCCATCCGTCCTTCGCCGCCACGCATTTACGCCTCTATCCTTTATTTAGAAGCGTTAATATTCCGGTATTTTCAGGGATGATCCTATATTCCTTCTCCTGCCCGTCGGTCGGACTGACGAAAGCAATGCGATACGAGCAGAGCCCCAGCTGTCCGGCCTCTTTTGATCCGTATTTTGCATCGCCCACGATCGGAGTGCCCATGCCTGCCATCTGCAGCCGGATCTGATGATGCCGCCCCGTATGCAGTGTAATATCAAGGAGTGCTCTGCCTTCATTCTCTGCGATCACCCGATAATCAAGGACTGCTTTCTTCGCGTCTTTCGTCCCCTTCGGCACGATGCGCGAGACATTGGTTCTGCGGTCAAACGTCATAAAGTCTTCTTTCGTTCCCTCCGGTGCAAGTCCGGTTGCTTCTGCAAACGTCTTACCTTCCGGAAGCTGCACCAGCGCATAATAGTTCTTTCCGATCGAGCGCTCCTGCACCTGCTTCGAGAGTGCTGCCGCTGCTTTCTGATTCTTCGCATAGACCATCACACCCTCGACCGGCTGATCGAGCCGGTGCACCACACCGATATAGGGTTGTGCATTCTTATTCTGTTTGCGCAGTTTGTCCGCCACATAGTTTTTGAGGATGCTCTCCATATCCTGCTGCCCGAGCCGTTTCGTCTGTGTTGCGACGCCCGCCGGCTTGTAGCAGACGATCAGATTGTTGTCCTCATATAGGATTTCCGGTGTATGCATGATGCATCTCCTTCTTTTTCTACAATTACAATTCCCTACAATTATATTTTTTCTTTACCCAAAAATAAATCGATTGCGCTAATGTGATGAACCCCTTCTTGTTTATCCCGAAAACGATCCAACGAAATGATATAACGCGGATACCCATCTCTGATTTCCCTAAACGGACGATATTCTCTCTCTTTAATACGTTCTGTCGCTTTGATATCTTCTCCCTGCAAAGTATAAGCTACTTGAATGTATGCGTACTCGCCATCGTGATCTCTGACAATAAAATCGCATTCCAATTTTCCTATTTTTCCAACACTGATTTGATAATCATGACTGGCCAAATACAAATAAATAAGATTTTCAAGCGATGGTCCAAAACTTAATCGGTTATCTGTATTCATTGCAAAATAAATTGCCAGATCCGACAAATAGTATTTTTGATCTCGTTTAATTGCCTTCTTGCTTTTTAGATCGAAACGGTTACACTCGTATACAATTTTTGCTTTTTTCAGATCCTCAATGTATCCCCTAACCGTTGTAGCCTTGGTTTTATATCCTTCCTTTTCCAAGCACGCCATTAAGCTGTTAAGAGAAAAAGGCGCTGCATAATTATTTAAAAGAAATGTCTGTACTCGTTCATATACCGGAACATTCGATATTCTTTTTCTTGTCTTTACATCCTTTTCAAAAATCTCAGAAATAATACCTCGAGTATATGTCTGTCTTGTATGAATATCATCAAATTCCAATGTCTTAGGGAATCCGCCATTCAAAATAAATTCTTCAAATTCCACATACAAATCCTGGTCCATTCTCTTTTTCAGGAATTTTTTCATATCAAGATATTCTGCAAAATCCAATGTAAATGTTTCAAAATTCAAATACCTTCCCGTAAGCTTAGTCGAAATCTCATCACTTAACAGATAAGAATTCGATCCGGTAAGAAATATTGAATATCCTTCTTCCGCATATGCATGAACTACACTCTCAAAACCGGTCACATTTTGAACTTCATCAATAAACAAATAATAGTTTTCTTCGTTTCCTAACATGGATTCAATTTTTGTTTCCAGTTCGTCAGCTGTTTTTATATTTTTATATCCTCTTCGATCAAGCGGAATATATATGATTTTCGATTCTGATACCCCATCCGAACAAAGTTCATTCATAATTGCTTTTAAAATGCATGATTTTCCACACCTTCTGATTCCGGTAATAACTTTTATGATATCAGAATCATAAAAAGGGCGGATTTTTTTTAAATACTTTTCTCGTGGATATATATTCTTAAACATACCGTCTCCCTCCTTATGGCATAATACCATAAATTCCATATTCACGGTACTATTTTTTGCATTTTCAATCTTTTAGCGCCTTGAATCTTGTTTTTTCTATAATATTATTATAATGTCAATGCAAACACCAATTATTCCACATCACGCCTCACATCCAAGAATTTCCTTGGCGCGTGCGACGCTCTCTGCGGTTGGCGGATCGACGTCTTCAAGTGCGTACGGAATTCCAAGTTCCTTCCACTTGAATACCCCAAGCGTATGATATGGTAATACCTCCACACGCTCTACCGTATCGAGTGTATCAAGAAAAGCGCGCAGTCTTGTGAGTTGTCCCTCATCGTCCGTGATTCCCGGCACCAGTACATGGCGAATCCACATTTTCTTTCCGTGCTCAGACAGGCAGCGCGCCATATCAAGAATATTCTCGTTCGTCTGTCCCGTCAGTTTGCGGTGCTCTTCCTCATCGATCTCCTTGATATCGAGCATGAACAGATCGGTCACTTCCATCAGTTTTTCAAACTTGGAGTAGAATGGTTCCTCCCTTGTAAATGGGTTGCCCGATGTGTCCAGACAGGTATTGACGCCTTTTTCTTTGGCGAGCGTAAACAGTTCGGTCACAAAGTCAATCTGCAGCAGAGCCTCTCCGCCGCTGACCGTAATACCGCCCTTTTTGCCCCAATAATTCTTATAACGGAGTGCCTGCTTTAAAATCTCCTCCGGTGTCTTCATCTCACCTTGTGTCTTCGCCCATGTGTCCGGGTTGTGACAGTATTTGCAGCGCATGTTGCACCCTTTCAAAAAAATCAGATAGCGCACACCCGGTCCGTCCGCCGAACCGAATGTCTCGATAGAATGTATATTTCCTAACATTGTTTCACCTCTTAATCCGTCAGCTTTTCTTTCAAATCTAATGCAATTTCATCTGTATACCTTCCACCATATTCAGGATATTTCCACCCAAAACCATCATCCTTTATTCTTGGGAAAACATGTAAATGAAAATGCCCAAAATCACAACATTCCCCACCATTTGGCATGATAGTATATCCTCTATGTTCATATTTATTTTCAAAAACCTGAACAATTTTCTTTGCTATATCCATGATTTCATGTAAATAGTCATTGGAAAGTTTTGTAATTGAATCAACATGAATTTTCGGAAGAACAAGTACATGTCCATCCGAAATAGGATCTATATCCAAGAAAGCAATTATTTTATCTGTTTCATAGACAACCTTAGCATCCGCTTTATGACGAATAATATCACAAAAAGCACACATAGTCTCATCTCCTTATAACCCTCGAATAATATTCAAATAATCCTGTCGTTGATCTACGACTGCGTATACAATCACGGTTTTATTTTCTTCATCAATTTTATAAAACACTAAGTCCTTATCCAAAATAAGCACTTTATAACCTTGTCGCTTAAGGACAAGATATCTTGGGCTTGTCCCTATATATGGATCTTCCCCCAATTCAAGAATTCTCTTCTCGATTTCATCCAGTTTTTCCAAAGCAACCTTGTTTCCAAAATTCTGTGCAACATATAAGATGATCTTGCGGATTCCTGCATCCGCCGTATCCGTTCGCATAACTTTATACTTCATCGTTAGCCCTCCTGAAGTATTTTGCGCAAATCATCAAATGTATCGGTGATCGGAGCAACCCGATTGTTTACCACATCATCTTCTGCTTCCGCTAATATTTCCAACAGTTCAATACGGGCTTTCATATTCTTATATGTCTCATAAGAAAGGGAGACGGTATCTCCTCTGCCATTTACCGTAATAATGACAGCTTCTTTATCATCCTTACACAATTTTGAAATATCACTATAGTGATTTCTCAAATCCGCTGACGGTCGTATGGATTCTTGTAAAGTCAACATTTTGCTCTACCTCCGCTCAATAGTATATACAAATCATATCATAATATGTCTATATATTCAATTGATTGTTCGATAGATGAAAGGTCAACTTATAAAAACAGGGCTAATACACAAATATTCATTCATGTATTAACCCTATTTTTTATTCATTACATTTCACTTCATATGATCTACGAATTGCTCTGTTGCTCCGCAACTCCCGCAATTCTACAAACATTCGCATTCCGCTGATTTTCTTCAAAAATCGCTACATGCTCTCATGGCAGGTACGTGCGATTACGTCCATCTGCTGCTCCTTGGTCAGGTCGATGAACTTAACAGCGTATCCTGATACACGGATCGTGAAGTTTGCGTACTCTTCCTTCTCAGGATGCTCCATAGCATCGATGAGCTTCTCCTTACCGAATACGTTAACGTTCAGGTGATGTGCTCCCTGATCGAAGTAACCGTCCATAACGTTTACAAGGTTCTCAACACGCTCATCCTCGTTGTTTCCGAGTGCGCCCGGGTTGATGGTCTGTGTATTTGAGATACCGTCAAGTGCCCACTCATAAGGAAGCTTTGTCAGAGAGTTGAGGGAAGCAAGAAGTCCGCTCTGCTCTGCACCGTAGCTTGGATTAGCTCCCGGTGAAAGCGGCTCTCCGGCTTTACGTCCGTCAGGCATTGCGCCTGTAGCCTTACCGTATAC
>CAKRKX010000066.1 GCA_934358675.1 uncultured Agathobacter sp.
CCAAAGCGAGGCATCCGACAACAATGGCATCGCAGAGGATCTGGCAACGGAAGTCGGCAAATTCAAGCTTGAGTAGAACTTATATAAAGGTGGGGAGCTAAACCACTCCCCGAATAGAAAAATCGCTCAGACCGTGAGGTTGAGCGATTTTTTGTTTAAGCAAAAAGTGCGGATTCACTTTCTCTTTTTTGGGGGAGCGAACGGTTGACATTGACAGGGCGATTTGCTAAAGTTTATATGGGTTATACCCTAATTTTTGTAGTACAAGTTTAGGAGAATATAGATATGGGAAAAATTATTTTAACGGGAGACCGTCCTACCGGAAGACTGCATGTTGGACATTATGTCGGATCTCTCAGAAGACGTGTGGAATTACAGAATTCGGGAGAATTCGATAAGACATTTATTATGATCGCGGATGCACAGGCTTTGACGGACAACTTTGACAATCCGGAGAAGGTGCGCCAGAATATTATCGAGGTAGCGCTGGATTATTTATCTGCGGGGCTTGATCCGGCAAAATCGACGCTTTTTATCCAATCACAGATTTCAGAATTGACGGAACTGACATTTTTCTATTCCAACCTTGTGACGGTATCAAGATTGCAGCGTAATCCTACCGTAAAGTCTGAGATCAAAATGCGTAATTTTGAGACAAGTATTCCGGTTGGATTCTTTACTTATCCAATCAGTCAGGCAGCTGATATCACTGCATTTAAGGCAACTACGGTTCCGGCCGGAGAGGATCAGCTTCCGATGATCGAGCAGACACGCGAGATCGTCCGCAAGTTTAATTCCATCTATGATGAAGTGCTGGTTGAGCCGGAGGCACTTCTTCCGGAGAATGAGGCGTGTATGCGTCTGCCGGGTACAGATGGAAAGCAGAAGATGAGCAAATCTTTAGGCAATTGTATTTACCTTTCAGACTCGGAAAAGGATGTGAAGCAGAAAGTCATGAGTATGTACACCGATCCGACCCATATTCAGGTATCCGATCCGGGACATCTTGAGGGTAACAGTGTATTTACTTATCTTGATGCATTTAGCAAACCGGAACATTTTGAAGAATATCTGCCGGATTATCATAATCTGGACGAATTAAAGGAACACTATACAAGAGGCGGACTTGGTGATATGAAAGTCAAGAAGTTCCTTAACAATGTACTTCAGGAGGAACTGGCGCCAATCCGTGCGCGCAGAGCGGAATTTGAGAAGGATATTCCGGCTGTCTACGAGATGTTAAAGAAGGGCAGTGATGTGGCGAGAGAGACTGCAGCGCAGACCCTTTCGGAAGTAAAACGTGCGATGCAGATCAATTATTTTGACGATACGGAATTGATTCGCGCACAGGCTGAAAAATATTCCGGAATCACAGAATAGGATTCTGTAAAAAGCGGAATAATTAAGAATGAATAAAAGTATTTAAGAATTATTTAAGAATGCGTGGGCAGCCTTTACAGAGGCTTTTTTCGGGGGTATATTGATGGCATGAATGAATGCGTGACGGATTCTCCCCGGAATCTGCCTGCGTGAATAATATGAGTATGGAGAGGATAAAGAATGAAAAAATCTGGTTTGGTAGCAACACTTGCAGCAGGTATGCTTTTGCTCGCAGCATGCGGAAGCGGCTCGAAGACAATCGATGCGGCTGCACTTGCATCTTCGCTTGCAACAGATATCAGCTATGATGATACATTGGAACAGATCAGCGATGATGATGTCTCTATGTACATCGAGGTGCCGGAAGGTGTGAAATCCTATGTATACATGGGAAGCGGAAGTACCGCGGAAGAGGTTGCCGTATTTGAGGCACCGGATAAGGACACTGCAGCAACCGTCAAGGAGAATGTGCAGACATATCTCGATGATCAGTCGGATTCTTTTCAGGATTACATTCCGGAAGAGTCTAAGAGAATCGGAAATGCGGTTCTTGAGCAGAAGGATCAGTACGTGATTCTGTGCGTATCCGGTAATTCGGATGGCGCAAAAGAAATTATAGAGAAAGCGTTTAAATAGTATGGTATTCAGCAGTTTTGTATTTTTACTTGCATTTTTACTGATCGTATTATTCTTACACTATATCTGCCCGGGCAGAGGTCGGAACGTGGTACTTCTTGTTGCCAGCCTGATCTTCTACGCCTGGGGAGAACCGGTGTATGTGTTAATCATGCTGTTCTCAACGGTCTTTGATTATACAAACGGTCTTTTAATTGAACACTTCCAGAAGAAAAGCTGCCCGGGGAAAGCAAAGGTTGTTCTGATCATTGATTTGTGTGGAAACCTTGGAATCCTCGGCTTTTTTAAGTATGCAGATTTCTTCATTGGAAATCTGAACACGATTACGGGAGCGGGATTGTCACTGTTACATATCGCGCTGCCGATCGGTATCTCGTTTTATACGTTCCAGACGATGTCCTACACGATTGATGTGTATCGCAAGGTTGTTCCGGCGCAGCGGAATATACTGGATTTCGCGACGTATGTAACGCTGTTTCCGCAGCTGATCGCAGGCCCGATTGTGCAGTACAAAACGGTTGCCAAGGATCTTGCAAACCGCAAAGTCAGCCTTGAGGATTTCTCGGAGGGTGCGTTCCGTTTCTCGGTTGGTCTGGCGAAGAAGGTGCTTCTTGCAAACCAGATCGGAAGTCTCTGGGATACAATTTCACAGTTGCACCAGATGTCCGCTGCCACGGCATGGCTCGGTGCGATTGCATACTCGTTCCAGATTTACTTTGATTTCTCGGGATACTCGGACATGGCGATCGGACTCGGAAGAATGTTCGGTTTCCATTTTCTGGAGAATTTTAATTTTCCATATATGTCAAAGACGATTACGGAATTCTGGAGACGTTGGCATATTTCGCTCAGTTCGTGGTTCCGTGAGTATGTGTACATTCCGCTCGGCGGTAATCGTAAGGGCATGAAGCGTCAGCTTTTCAACATCATGGTTGTATGGATGCTGACCGGACTTTGGCACGGAGCGAACTGGAACTTCGTGATGTGGGGCGTTTACTACGGAATCCTTCTCATGATTGAGAAGCTGTTTCTCTTAAAGTGGCTGGATAAGGCACCTGCGTGGATCGGTCATATTTACAGTATGTTCCTTGTGATCATTGGCTGGACGATTTTCGCGCAGACGGATATGAGCCAGCTTACCGCTTACCTGAAAGTAATGTTCGGTATCGGTGTGTGTGGCGTGGACTCGGATTTTTTGTATTTCCTGTCGACGAATGCAGTGCTTCTCGTTGCACTTGTGCTCTGCTCGATCGATCATCGTATCTGGTTGAAAAAACTTTGGGCAAAACGTGTGACAAATGCGGAAGAAGAGAAAGCATGGAACGATGGAAACATCTACAATATCGGTGTGAATTCCGTACGTTATACAGTCGCAAAGTCAGTGATCATGCTTGTGTTACTTGTGCTGGCTTTCGCATTTCTTGTTGGTGACAGCTACAATCCGTTTTTGTATTTCCGGTTCTAGCGATGTCACGCACAAGGATTTGAGGTGTTATATAATATGAAGAAAGCAAGACTTACAATTGTTATCGTTTTTATTGCGTTTCTCGTGTTGATTTCGGGCGGAAGCCTTCTGATGAAGGACCGCAAGTTTTCGCCGAACGAGAACCGCTATCTCGCAGAGCCTCCGAAATTGTCCGTGGACAATATCTTAAGCGGCAAATTTCAGGACGGACTTGAGGATTATCTGAGAGATCAGATCTGTTTCCGCGATGAGTGGATCACGATCAAGACCGGTATTCAGAAAGCCTGTGGCGACACGGATATCGGCGGAGCCTATGTCGGCAAAGACGGCTATGATTTCGAGAAGATCACGCCGGAGGATGTCGATGATAAGCTGGTTGCCCGCAACATTAAGGCAGTCAAAGAATATTTCGCGGATGCGTCTGAGATGGTTGGCAAGGAGCATTTGTCGTTCCTTCTCGTTCCGACTTCCGGGCTGATCATGCAGGATAAGCTTCCGAAGAATGCGCGCCTTTTTGATCAGGCTGCTTACATTAATGAGGTGAAGAATTCAATCGGTGATTATAATTTCATCGACGTGCGCGAGGAATTGTCTTCGCATGCGGATGAATATATTTATTATAAGACGGACCATCACTGGACTTCGGACGGCGCTTACTACGCGTACGAGAAGTGGTGTGAGAGTACCGGACATGAAGCTGCTCCGATGGAGGAATTGAATAAGACGGTGGAGAGCGATAAATTCCGCGGAAGTCTCTATTCCAAGATTCTGGATGCCGGATCGGCTTACGATGAGATCTGGACATACGGACCGAAGGAGGGTGCATCGTTCGGCAGTGAGAACTGTCTCGTGACGATGGACGAGAAGGATGAGACGGACAGTGTGTACGACCGCAGTAAGCTTGAGGAGAAGGATAAGTACGCCTTTTTCTTCGGTGGCAATTACGGCGAGGTGCATGTGCAGAATCAGAACGCAGATGCTGCGGCAAAAGGCAAAAATGTGCTCGTGATCAAGGATTCGTTTGCGAACAGCTTCGTGCCGTATCTGACACAGGATTACGAGAATATTTATATGATCGATCTGCGTTATTACAACGGTGATCTGAAGGCATATCTGCAGGAATATGACATTACGGATGTTCTTGTGTTATACAATATTTCAAATTTTATCTCTGATCGCAATATTTACAAACTGACCGGAGGTATTTAGACAAGAGTGGATAAGGGTTAGAAGGAGATGTAAGAATGTATACAAAGAAGATAAGCGCAGTGCTGCTTGCAGCGGCACTTGCGACAACTATGCTTGCGGGCTGCGGCAAGGGCAGCACGGACGACGGCAAGGATACAAAGCAGCAGGAGAGCCAGACGGCTCAGGCAACTGAGAATACGGACGGCACGGAAGATGTGACGGAGACGGAGAGTCAGGAACCAGAGCCGGAGTATCCGGAGATTACTTCGGACGGAAAAGTGAAGAGTTATCAGAGCGTTGTGACGGTGGATGATGCGGCGTATGAGTTGTATACCTATCTGGATGATGTGGCGGAAAATTATGCGGACAGCATCAACAAGGTGGCAGCGGCTTTGGATGGCAAGGCGGATGTGTATGATATGGTGATTCCGCTCAGCTCCGGAATTACATTCCCGGATAATCTTAAGAATGAGATCAATTCATCCGATCAGCATCAGGCGATGCAGGATATTCAGGCGAAGATGAGCGACAAGGTCAAGACGGTTGATATCTATGATGCTTTGATGCAGCATCGCAACGAGTATATCTATTTCCGCACGGATCATCACTGGACCGCGCTCGGTGCGTACTATGCATATGAGCAGTTCTGCGCTGCCAAAGGCATTGATCCGGAAGAATTAAGCGGATATGAGACAAAAGAGTTTGACGGATTCCTCGGTTCTTTCTATAATGATACTAGTGATGCAAAACTGAAAGCAAATCCGGATACGGTTACGGCATATGTTCCGCATGATGAGAGTATTCTTCATGTGACCGCATCGGACGGAACCAAGTACGACTGGCCGGTCATCTATGACGTGTCAAATTACGCAGCGGGACTGAAATACAGCACGTTTGTTGCGAGCGATAATCCGTACACGGAGATCGAGAACAAGTCTCTGACGGACGGCAGCGCCTGCGTAGTGGTAAAGGAATCCTTTGGTAACGCCTTTATTCCGTTTCTGGTCGATCATTATCAGACGGTCTATATTGTGGATTACCGTTACTGGACGGGAAGCGTCAGCGAGCTTGCCGAGGCAAAAGGCGCTACGGATGTGATCTTCCTCAACAATCTGTCGATGATCCGGAACAAGAGTCTGGTCGGAAAGCTGCATCGTATTCTGTAATAGACGGCAGTAGAAAAGGAGGGCAATCCCTTGGTTAAGTATTATAAGACAGACGATCGCAAAATCCACGAAGAAGAAATGATCCAGAATGGAGTATGGATACAGATGGTAAACCCGAGTGTCGCGGAGGGCCAGATGGTCGCGGATACTTTGGGCGTGGATATTGAAGACGTGCTGGCTGCACTTGACGAAGAGGAGAGCTCCCGTATTGAACTTCAGGATGGATATACGCTGATTCTTGTGGATATCCCATCGATCGAGATCCGTCATGAGAAGGAGTCCTACACGACCATCCCTCTCGGCATTATCATTACACAGGATGAGATCATTACGGTCTGCACGGAGGACACTCCGGTGCTGCAGGCATTTTTAAATAATCGCGTGAAGGAATTCAGCACGAAGAAAAAGCTTCGTTTTGTTTATCAGATCCTGTACCGTATTGCGGTTCTCTACCAGAGTGATCTTCGTATCATTGACAAGATGCGTACCGAGATCGAGGAACGTGTCGGCGACGATACCGAGGAGGTCGATCTGATCGCGCTGCATGAACTGGAATCCACGCTCGTATACTTTGCGACATCCCTTCGGGCAAACGGAGTTGTGCTTGACCGCCTGACCAGGTATAAGCGATTGGAGCAGTATCCGGAAGACAAGGAACTGTTAGGAGATGTCATTGTCGAGAATAAACAGGCGATTGAGATGACCGGAATCTACAGAGATATCATCAATGGTACCCGGGAGCTTCTCTCATCAGTCATTGATAACCGGATGAACAGTATCATGAAATCCCTGACGGTCATCACACTCATTATGGCTATCCCGACGGTTATATCGGGAATCTATGGAATGAATGTGGATTCGAACTGGGTCCCGTTTGCACATGTGCAGAACGGATTCGGAATCATTTGTGGCATTATCGTGATTATCTGTGTGATCATATTTATCTTCCTGCGGAAGAAACGTATCTTTTAGCGAATTAATATGAAATAGAAAGCGAGGCAAACAAGGTTTTGTCTCGCTTTTTTTCTTGAATTTCTATCGGTGTAAGCATGACTATATTTGCATGCAAAAAAAGAATACCCTTTCATAAAAAAGAATACTTATCGAAAAGAATATACTTGAGTACACTGTGGGTAACCTGTTTTGGAGAAGAAAATAGGAAAATGTTATTGGAAAGGAAAGAAAAGCATGAAAAGAAATTGGAAGAAGTGTTGCCTTAGCTTTGCTGTTGCAATCTCGATGTCCGTGACCGGCGTGATGACGATGCCGGTTGTGCCGGTGATGGCCGCGGAGGTATCGGGGACCGTAATCACATCTATGGCATACGAGGAGGGACCGACGTTTACGGCATCCGGTTTGTCGGAGGCAAGCTTTGGCTTCCGCATGCCGAAATTCAATGGCGGAGATGCATCGTGGGGGGATGTGGCATCCGATCTGGGCGTGAATGTAAAAGTTGACGGAACCTGGAAAGATATTGATTCTTTAACTAAATATGTATACAACAGCAACTGGGGTCACTGGTCCGACGGCGGAGCAAGCGGATTCTGGTTCAAGGTTAAGGAAAGCACTTATATCCAGCTGTATTCCAAGAGCAATCCGGGCGTTACACTTGAGTATAATATGATCTTAAACTCTACAGATGCCTCGTCTGTGACGGCTTTGACTCCGGTTGCGGAGACGACGATTTCGGCAAACCGTACAGGAAGTGGATTTATCGCTTTCCCGAACGCGGTTGCAAACGGAGCAAACTATCCGACCGGTGCAGATAATCTGGTTGCATATGTCAAGAGCGTGGGTGAACCGGACAGCGCTTATGTCAATATTGACAATAATGCTGAAAGCGGCTGGATCTACAATACCAACTTCGGTATCGAGCAGTATGGATACTGGTTCAAAGTTGCGGAAAGCGGTTCCATCAATGTAAAACTTGCACTCAAAGATCATGAGAATGTTTCGATCGTTTATACGATTACTTATTCCGATACCATCAGGGATAACTATCAGGTGTATGCAAACGGAGCAACGACCATTACGGCGGACAGTGAGACCGGAGCGGCCGGAGTTGTATTTCCTTCGATCGGCGGAACAGGAACTGACAATCATCCGACCAATAAAGAACTGGATAAGTTTGTAATCGAATATTACGATGCGCAGTCCGGATCATGGGTTGAATTCTCAAACAGCGCAGCAAGCGGATGGTATTATCAGGGTAACGGATATGTCAATTATTCTGCCAAGAATCAGTGGGGATATTTTGACGATTATGTATATGGCCTGTGGTTCCAGCCGATTACCGAGGATTTCAAATTAAGAATCGGTTATCCTTTGAATGGAGAAAAAGGCGGAGAGGTCGGCGCAAACTATATTGAATATCAGTTCATCGGGGCGCCGAATGCATATAGACCGGAGGACGTAGAAGTCTCTGATATTACTGTCGGCGGAGAAAACAGCGATCCGAACGCATTGGACGGATGGAATTTGTATTATAACGATGAATTTTCCGGTAATTCTCTTGATATGAGCAGCTGGAGTTATAATACAGGTTACTTTCTTGATACTTCTGATCCGGGTACCTTCGGATGGGGAAATAACGAGGCGGAGTATTACACGGATAAAGAAGAGAATATTTTTGTCAAGGACGGTTCGCTCCATCTGGTAGCGAAGTATGATCCGTATACATTTACCTGCACGGATGAAGCGCAGACGAAAGTGACTGCAGATTATTCATCGGGCAAGATTATTTCGAAAGATAAAGTTGCGTTTACATACGGGCGAGTGGATTTCCGTGCCAAGCTGCCGGCAGGCAACGGATTATGGCCGGCATTATGGCTTTTGCCGAATGATGACTCGTATGGCGTGTGGGCTGCTTCCGGAGAAATTGATGTCATGGAAGCAAGAGGACGAATCAATAATTCAACAAGCGGAACCATCCATTACGGCGGTACATGGCCGAATAACAAATATACGGGAAGCGATTATATCTTTGAGGATGGATCAACCTACGATGACGGATATCATGTGTACAGTGTAATCTGGGAGAAAGACAGCATTACATGGTATGTAGATGGAAATTTCTTCCAGTATATTCCAAAAAGCTTATGGTATTCTGCAAATTCGGATTCTGACACAGCACCATTCGATAAAGATTTCTATTTGATCATGAATCTTGCGGTAGGCGGATGGTTTGATGGCGGTGTGATGCCGGATGAAGATTTCTCTTCTGCAGAGATGCTTGTAGATTACGTGCGTGTTTATAAAGCGGAAGGCAGCGAGGAAGTTGAGACCGTTCCGATCGAGGGACTGACACTTGACAAGAGCGATGTTGTCCTTAATGTTGGTCAGACGACGGATCTGATGAAAACCTATGCGCCGGCAAATACGACACAGAGAAATGTTGTATGGACTTCTTCGGATGAAAGCGTTGCAACCGTATCGGTTGGACAGGTGAAAGCAGTTGGAGAAGGAACGGCGGTTATTACCGCAACCTCTGCAGTAAATCCTGCTATCTCAGCAAGCTGTAAGATAACGGTTTCCAAGTCCGACACACCTTCAACCGGTGGTGATCAGGGTGATAAGAAAGATGATACCGGTTCCGGAAGTACCGGAGGAAACACCGGCGACAATACCGGTGAGAGCACTGGCGGTAATACCGGAAGCAAAGGCGATGACAGTGACATCGCAGCAGATGATTTTACAGCAACCGCTGAATATGGTGTTCACTACAACAAGAATAAGACAGCGACATTTTATGTAAAAGCGAAAGATACCGCATTTGCGCCGATGCTTTACTGGGGAACCAATAAGACAAACCCGACTCTGGGAGATCTCGGAGGAGTTGTTTTAGAGAAGAATTCCAAGATCGGAGAGAATTACTTCAGTTATACAACAACGCAGAAATTTGAAGCGAGTGACGATGTTTCCTATCTGTTCAGTTATACTCCGGTGGATGGAAATGGAAGAATGGATACGGCAATCACAACCGTGACGCTCTCTAAGGCGGACGATGCAACGATCAAGGTGCCGGATGATAAGAAAGACGATGTCAAAGACGATGACAAGAAAGACGACACCAAGAAGGATGACACTAAGGACGATGACAAGAAAGATGACGGCAAACAGGATCCTTCCGAAAATCCGGGCGAAGTAAAGCCACAGGATGAGTACGGCGCGTTCACAACCGACGACGGAAAGGTTACGTTCTATGTGAAAGCAAAAGATACTGCGTTTGCACCGATGCTCTATTGGGGCATCAATAAAGTAAATCCACAGTTGTGGCAGCTGGGCGGTGTCGTTCTTCAGAAAGATACTGCACTTGGAGAAAACTATTTCAGCTACACGACAGACCAGATGATTGCGGC
The DNA here is from genome assembly GCA_934358675.1 of uncultured Agathobacter sp. Classification (GTDB taxonomy): domain Bacteria; phylum Bacillota; class Clostridia; order Lachnospirales; family Lachnospiraceae; genus Roseburia. Next base: position 10,194 of record CAKRKX010000066.1, read on the forward strand.
ATCGGATAGCGTGTCCTATATGTTCAGTTATGTTCCGCTTGATAAACTGGCAAGAATCGATACTGAGATTACGACCAGAAAAGTATCGGAACTTACAGCACCAAAGACCGAAGAGGAACAGGAGGACGGTGCATACGGAATGAAGCGCAATGCGGATGGCAAAGTGACGATGTACATTTATGCGAATGAGAACGAAGCCGCACCGCTGGTGTTCTGGGGATTGAATAAAACGAATCCGCAGTTGTGGCAATTGAACGGAGCAGTTATGCAGCGCAGCGGAAGCAAAGAAGGCCTCTTTACTTACACACTCCCGGAAAAACTCGTCAGTGGTACGACAGTATCTTATATGTTTGGATATACTCCACTCGGAGAAGTGGGAAGGCGTGATACAGCCATTACAACCGAAACAGTCAGATAATATAAAAAGCGTGGCAGGAATTTTCCGAGCCACGCTTTTGGTGCTTTATTTATTTCTTCTGGAAACGTCCGCTCGCTCCGCAAGGAAGCACGAGTCCGTTGGAGGATACCGGAAGTCCGATTTCTTCTGCGGTAATCGTTCCGTTGTACTTGCCGAGGACAGTGTGCATCATATAAGAAAGCACTGCCGGCTGAAGTCCGGTTGTGTAAGAATTGATCAAAAAGAACAGCGGATCATCCGTCAGAATCTGTGAACAGAGCTGTACGAGCGGATAGACACTTTCCTCGATCTTCCAGATCTCGCCTTTCGGTCCACGCCCGTAAGAAGGAGGATCCATGATGATCGCGTCGTAGTGGTTGCCGCGGCGGATCTCGCGCTCCACGAATTTCACACAGTCATCCACGAGCCAGCGGATCGGCGCATCGCCGAGTCCGGAGGAGACGGCATTCTCCTTTGCCCAGGTGACCATGCCTTTTGAGGCATCCACATGAGTAACACTGGCGCCTGCAGCTGCGGCAGCGATCGTTGCACCTCCGGTGTAAGCGAACAGATTTAATACTTTGACCGGTCTGCCGCTTTTAACCGTGTCTGCGATCAGCGTTGAGAACCAGTTCCAGTTGGCAGCCTGTTCAGGGAACAGACCAGTGTGTTTAAAACTGAACGGTTTCAGATGAAAAGTCAGTTCCTTATTAATAGGAAGATTGTAATGGATCGTCCACTCCTGCGGCAGATCGAAGAATTCCCATTCTCCGCCACCTTTGGAACTTCTGTGATAATGACCGTTCATGCGCTTCCAGCCTTTCTCGCGCTTCGGGGTGTCCCAGATGACCTGCGGGTCCGGACGGACCAGTAAGTATTTGCCCCAGCGTTCCAGTTTCTCACCCTGTGAACAGTCGATGACCTCGTAATCTTTCCATTTATCTGCTAACCACATGCGTATATCCTCCTATATGGTGATTGTATTTCGGTTGCTGCCGCGCAGCACGAACGGTGCGGCCGGTAATGCGTTCCTTCTATATATAATGTCATTGCAACAGGAACTTGCACTTGCAAAAAATCTGCATTTATCATACCATGATTTTGCAGAATCGAATACCTTTTTGCGCTTTTTCAGAAAAATTAATTTTTTTTTAAAAACTACTTGTCAAACTGTGATTTGTCATGTATAATATCACTTGCTGTGGCATGATAGCTATGAAACGTGAGGTTGCTACCCAATGTGGTAGGTTTTCCGTGGAGCGAATGTCAAGTTAGGAAACTGACGACAAGTCACTGTACAGACAATATGATCTACAGAACAGTAGAATGATGTGTGTGGAATGCTTAAGGGATGTGAGCAGGAAAGCGTGCGGCTGAGCGGCTGCAGAAATCTGTTGTGAACATCATCCGGGCTTGGACAGAAATGACTGACGGATTGTTAGTCATAAGGAATCTGTCACAAGCGACCACCCTTATGGCAGGAACCACACGGGTATGTGTACAGTCACCGCTTGTCGTACTATTCAAAAGTGCGAAAAGGAGGCGACTTTTTTTATGGCAAGTCAAGTAATGAGAATCACTCTCAAGGCTTATGATCACGAATTAGTTGATTCATCAGCAAAGAAAATCATCGAGACTGTAAAGAAGAACGGATCACAGGTGAGCGGACCGGTACCTCTTCCTACAAAGAAGGAAGTAGTTACAATTCTTAGAGCTACTCACAAGTACAAAGATTCCCGTGAACAGTTCGAGCAGAGAACTCATAAGAGACTGATCGATATCGTTACACCAACTCAGAAGACTGTTGATGCTTTATCACGTCTTGAGATGCCAGCAGGTGTTTACATCGATATCAAAATGAAGCAGAAATAATTAAGCTTCAACAATTATTTAAGATATCCCTGAATAGTTCATATATATGACTGCTCTAGGATGAACGGTTCCGCTACTCCGGGGTCAATTACTCTTCGCGGATTGACAAGTCGGGCATGAAGCGTTCCGCTGTAGAAAACAGGAGGTAAGAAATGAAGAAAGCAATTTTAGCAACAAAAGTCGGAATGACTCAGATCTTCAATGCAGACGGCGTATTAGTGCCGGTTACTGTATTACAGGCTGGTCCATGTGTTGTTACTCAGGTTAAGACTGTTGAGAACGACGGATACAGCGCAGTTCAGGTTGGTTTTGTTGACAAGAAGGAAAAGGTTGTTAACAAGGATGCCAACGGTAAGAAAGAAATTCGCAACAGACATGGCGTAAACAAAGCTCAGATGGGACACTTCGCTAAGGCTGGTGTATCTGGTAAGAGATTTGTACGCGAGTTCAAGTTTGAGAATGCAGCAGATTACAATTTAGCAGATGAGATCAAGGCTGACATCTTCGCAGAGGGTGACAAGGTTGATGTTACTGCAATTTCAAAAGGTAAAGGTTTCCAGGGTGCTATCAAGAGATTAGGTCAGCACAGAGGACCTATGGCTCATGGTTCTAAGTTCCATCGTCATCAGGGTTCTAACGGTGCATGTTCTTCTCCAAGCCGTGTATTCAAGGGAAAAGGAATGCCTGGACACATGGGAAGCGTAAAGGTTACAACTCAGAATCTTGAAGTTGTAAGAGTAGACGCTGAGAACAACTTACTGCTGATCAAGGGTGCTGTCCCAGGAGCAAAGAAGGCTCTGATCACAGTTAAAGAGACCACAAAGACTCGTAAATAGTGCATAGTTAAGAAAGGAGGAACTTTACGATGGCTAAAGTAGCTGTTTATAACATGGAAGGTAAAGAAGTTGATTCAATCGAATTAAACGATTCCATTTTCGGCGTAGAAATCAATGAGCATTTAGTTCATATGGCTGTGCTTCAGCAGCTTGCAAATAATCGTCAGGGAACACAGAAGGCTAAGACACGTTCTGAAGTTCGCGGTGGCGGAAGAAAACCATGGAGACAGAAGGGAACCGGTCATGCAAGACAGGGATCTACAAGAGCTCCACAGTGGACAGGTGGTGGAGTAGTATTCGCACCAACACCAAGAGATTACTCATTCAAGCTTAACAAGAAGGAAAAGAGAGCAGCATTAAAGTCTGTACTTACTTCTAAGGTAGCAGAGAACAAGTTCGTAGTAGTTGACGAGCTTAAGATGGATGAGATCAAGACAAAGAAGTTCGTTCAGGTTATGAAGAACCTCAATTCTGAGAAGGCATTGGTTGTATTAAACGATATGGATACAAACGTTATCGCATCTGCAGCTAATATCCCGACAGTTAAGACTGCTCAGACAAACGAGCTGAATGTATTTGATGCATTAAAGTATGATAAGGTAGTCGTAACAAAGGCTGCTCTTGCAACAATCGAGGAGGTGTATGCATAATGGCAAACGTACAGTATTATGATGTAATCCTCAAACCAGTAGTAACTGAGAAGAG
>CAKRKX010000067.1 GCA_934358675.1 uncultured Agathobacter sp.
ATCCGAGAGGATATCCTTTTTCGTTGTAGGAGCGAAGTTCGAGTGTCTCCGCTTCGCGTCTCCACTTCGTTCCGGTCGTTTCAGAGCCGACATCCACCGGATGTCGTGAAACGGTCGGTTTTGCGCCGTCTATCGCTCTTTCACGAAGAGGAGCCACTCACCCGCGTTGAGGGGTAAAAAAGTAGGGGGAAATCCGATGCGGATTTTCCCCCTTAAACATAAGTTTTATCATATCGAAATATGTTTTTATCGTGCAACCGCCTCTACGATCTCGCCGACATACATCGTGTGCATATCGTGATCTCCATACCATTTAGACATAATTTCATCATCGACGAAGGTATCTTCCGTGATCGGAACGGCTGCCATCTTACGGCATAAGAAAACAAGATTGGATTCGTCCGGGAACGGAATGTCGTGACGGAAGGCCGGAGTAAGTCCGGAACCTGCGAATTTGTCGCCGTCTCTTCCGCTCTCTCTGCCGCAGTAGCTTAATGCGTCGCGGTACTGCTCGCCGAGGAAGGAGAGGGAGAAGAATTCGCCGCTGTCCAGAAATTCTTTGGTGTAGCGTGAGTCACGAATGAAGATGTAGACCACATTTTTGCCCCAGAGCACGCCGACACCGCCCCAGCTTACGGTCATGGTGTTGTATTTGTTTTTGTGTCCGGCAGATACGAGAGCCCATTCCTTACCGATTTTGGTAAACGGGTTCATTTCTAATAAATCCATTGGATATGGCTGAAAAGTATGCATAAAATTCCTCCTGTTGATTCGACATTATTAATATATGCTTTATTATACCAAACGAATCAACGCCTTTTCAAGAAAGAGAAATAAAAGCGGCAAAGAAAATGTGATGGCAAAAAGCGAAAAAAATTGGAAATGAGTAAACCGAGGGAAAACTGTGGCATACAATAAGTAACGAGAGAATAGAAAGGATCTTGTATGGATCTTCAGACAAACAGGAATGAAAATGTGGATATAGGAACCTTGCGTATCCATCTGACCAATCGATCCAACGGAATTCCGGTGGAGGGAGCAAGAATCTCTGTGTCTTACACAGGCAATCCGTCTCAGACCATTGAGGAGGTGAGTTCAGATGATTCCGGCAACACCGAAACGCTTACGCTTAATGCTCCTCCGCTCGAATACTCGATGGAGCCGTCGGAAAAGCAGCCGTATTCGGAATATACCATTCAGGTTACAGCCCCGGGATATCGGGATATTACGGTTTCGGCGATTGACATCCTTCCGGGTGAAGCTGCCATTCAAAATGTAAATATGGAGTTGGAGGATTCGCCGGGCAATCCGATCGATACGATCGTGATTCCGGCGCACACGCTTTACGGTGATTATCCGCCGAAGATTCCGGAGGATGAGATCAAGGCAATGGACGAAAGCGGAGAGATCGTTTTAAGCCGCGTCGTTATTCCGGAATATGTTGTGGTGCATGACGGTGCTCCGTCTGATTCCACGGCAGCGAATTATTATGTGCGCTACCGCGATTACATCAAGAATGTCGCTTCAAGTGAAATCTATGCAACCTGGCCGGATGCAACGATCCGCGCGAATGTGCTCGCTATTATGTCATTTACGCTCAATCGTGTGTACACGGAGTGGTACCGTGGCAAAGGCTATAATTTCACGATCACATCCTCGACTGCATACGATCACAAGTTTATGTACGGAAGAAATATTTTCCAAAGCATTTCGACGATCGTGGATGAGATGTTTGAAAATTATCTGTCGAGACCGAATGTGCGCCAGCCGATCCTGACGCAGTATTGTGACGGACAGAAAGTAAGCTGCCCGAACTGGATGACGCAGTGGGGCAGTAAGTATCTCGGAGATCAGGGATATTCTGCGATCGAGATTCTGCGCAATTACTATGGAAGCGATATTTACATTAACTCCGCGCAGGGAATCTCCGGTATTCCGGCATCGTGGCCGGGGTATGATCTGACGATCGGTTCAAGAGGGGAGAAGGTGCGCCAGCTTCAGGAACAGTTGCAGCGCATCTCAAGAGCGTATCCGGCAATTCCTTCAATCACACCGGACGGCATCTACGGAAACCGGACGAAGGAAGCGGTGCAGAAATTCCAGTCGGTGTTCGGGCTTCCGGCGACCGGAGTTGTGGATTATCTGACCTGGTATCGGATATCGGATATTTATGTGGCAGTGTCGAGAATCGCGGAGCTTCGTTGAAATCTTCAGGATAAGATCGCAAATGAAAAAGATTTCGGTGTGAGGAAGAATAAACGCGTTTTCAAAAGCAAAAAAGAGGCATCCGGCGAATGGCGTGGATGTAGACAGCACAGAGACTTTGTGCTTTAATAAATGGGATGAGTTTACAGAGAAAAGAAGAGTGAAACATATGAAAAATTACAAAATTACCGTTCAGTATGACGGAACAAGATATAAGGGCTGGCAGGTGCAGAAAGCAACGGATGCGACCATTCAGGGGAAGCTGCAGAACGTGCTTTTCAAGCTTGCCGGTCACCCGGTGGAAGTCATCGGTTCGGGAAGAACGGATGCCGGTGTACACGCGGCGGGACTGGTGGCAAATTTTCATATCGATGAGCATTTTTCCATGGAGGAGATTTTTGACAATCTGAATGAATTTCTTCCTGAAGATATTGCGGTCACGGAGATCATGGAGGTGGACGAGCGATTCCACAGCCGCTATAATGCGGTGGCGAAGACTTACAGCTACCGCATCCGGACAAGCCCGGTGGCAGATGTGTTTGATCGGCGCTTTGTGTACCATTACGGAAAGCCGCTTGACACAGACAGAATGAGGGCGGCAGCAGCGGAACTGACCGGAACACATGATTTTGCGTCGTTCTGTGGCAATAAGCGGATGAAGAAATCCACGGTGCGCACGATCATGGAGATCACGATTCTGGAAAAGGACGGAGAGGTTGAGATCCGTTATACCGGAGATGGCTTTTTGCAGAATATGATCCGGATTCTGACCGGAACGCTGATCGAGGTGGCAAGAGGCGAGCGTGAGCCGGAAAGCATGAAGGAGATTCTTGCGGCGAAGAACCGGGAAGCGGCGGGGTATACCGCGCCACCACAGGGATTACGATTGGAGAAAGTGTTGTATGCAGCAGTGGGTAGTGACAAGTAAGAGAGCGGATTTCAAGGAGATCGGAAGCCGGTTCGGCATTGATCAGGTGACGGCGCGCATCATAAGAAACCGCGATGTGGTCGGGGATGAGGCAATCGCACAGTACCTGGGCGGAACGCTTCGGGATTTGGCGGATGCACATCAGATGAAGGACGCGGTGCAGCTTGTGCAAATTCTGACTCAAAAAATTCATAATAGAGAGCGGATTCGCATTATAGGTGATTATGACATCGACGGAGTCATGTCTTCCTATATTTTATACCGCGCGCTCTCGCGATGTGGCGCACATGTGGATGTGGCGATTCCGAACCGTATTACGGATGGTTACGGACTGAATCTGCATCTGATCGAGGATGCGCTTGCCTCGGATGTGGACACGATCATCACCTGCGACAACGGAATCGCGGCGATCGAGGAGATCGCATACGCGAAAAAGCATCATATGACGGTACTCGTCACGGATCATCACGAGATCCCGTATGAGGAAGAGGACGAACAGCGGCATTATTTAAAAAGCGAGGCGGATGCCATCGTCAATCCGCATCAGAAGGACTGTCCGTATCCATATAAGGATCTGTGCGGTGCCGGTGTGGCGTGGAATGTGGTCCGCATCCTCTATGAGAATATGGGGATTGATGCGAAAGAGGCGAATGAACTACTGGAATTTGTTGCATTTGCAACGGTTGGTGATGTGATGCCTCTGACGGGGGAGAACAGGATTCTTGTTCGTGAGGGATTAAAGAGGATTCATCACACGTCCAACATTGGTATGATGGCGCTGATCGCACAGTGCAGCTTATTGCCGGAGCAGATTGAAAGCTATCATTTCGGATTTGTGCTTGGACCGTGCATTAATGCGGCGGGAAGGCTGGATACGGCAAAGCGTGCACTGGCGCTTTTTCAGGCGAAGGATGTGAATGAGGCGGCGCAGCTTGCCAATGAGCTTGTTGTGCTCAATGAGGAACGCAAGGTGATGACACTGGACGGCGTGGAGGCAGCGAAGCAGATCTGTGAGGAAGCCGGATACGAGAACGATCCGGTGCTTGTGATATTCCTGCCGGATGCGCATGAGAGCATTGCCGGAATTATCGCGGGACGTATCCGTGAATATTACGGCAGACCGACATTTGTCCTCACGAGAGGCGAGGAGGGCATCAAGGGCAGCGGGCGATCGGTGGAAGGTTATTCCATGTATGAGGAGATGTGCCGGTGCAGTAAGCTTTTGACGAAATTCGGAGGGCATCCGATGGCGGCGGGGCTCTCTCTTTTGGAGGAGAACATTGATGCTTTCCGCGCGCAGATGAACGCAAACTGTCCGCTTACAGTCAGTGAGTTGCAGCCGAAAGTGCATATCGATGTGCCGATGCCGGTCGATTATGTGACGAATGTGCTCGTGGAGGAATTTCGTGTGCTTGCGCCTTTTGGCAAGGATAATCCGAAGCCGGTGTTTGCGGACCGGAATCTGCGTATCAGCCGGATGTGGACCGTCGGAAAGAATCAGAATGTGCTCAGGCTCAGTCTTGTGTCGGAACACGGAAGCCCGGTATCCGGTATCTATTTTGGCGATATAGAGGGATTTGACGAATACATAACAGAGAGGTTCGGGGCGGCGGAACTTGAGAAAGCAAGGCACGGTAGAGAGAATGCGATCCGGCTTTCGATGGTCTATTATCCGAAGATCAACCGGTACCGTGACAGTGAGAGCCTGCAGTTTGAAATACAATATTATCGTTGAAAAAAGGCGCCCGACATTGTAAAATAGAGACAGTGACATTGTGTTTTTTGGAGGAATTGGGATGTTTGGCAAGAATAAAGTCAGCCAGGAGGATATCGAGAAATTAAAGCGGACCGTGCAGATCGACGATCAGTTTTTTGCGGAGGCCGGAAGCAAGGGTGAGATGTTTCGCGCTTCGATGGCCGAGATTAAGGAATCACATCGACAGGTAGACGCGGACGTGGCGCAGGTGAAGGATAATGTGCAGAACGTGGCAGCTCTGGCGAACGGTAATGTGGAGATCGAGGCGGGACTCGGATTTGCAATCGGAGAGTGCCGTGATGCGATGCTTGCGCAGGAACAGATGCAGGAGCGGTTGGTTGCGGATATGCATACGCTTTTGGATGATGCAACGAAGCTCGTGGATGACAACAAGCATTTTACGTCCCCTTCCAAATATATGAGTGAACTTCCGGGAAGCCTCAAGGCGCAGAATCAGCAGTTTGATGAGAAACTGGACAGGATGCAGGAATATGGTAAGCAGATGGGCGTACTGGCGCTGAATGCGGCGATCGAGGCGGGACGCCTCGGAGAGAGCGGCAAGCAGTTTGTGACAGCCGCGGAGGATATCCGTTCGTATGCCGCCAACTATGATGCGGTCATTGCGGAGAGCCGGATGCAGCTTGAGGAATCTGAAAAGAAGATCGGGGAACTGGAGGAGCAGATGCACCATCTGATCGGCCTGCTCAAAGAGAATAATATCGCGACTGCACGCCTGATGAAATCGTGCTCCGATGTGGTGCGGCAGGCGGATGCGACAGGAGAGGCGAAGCTGTCTGAGCAGCTTGCGGGCGTTGTGAGCGAGATTACCGCACTTCGGAATGCGGATGAGGAGATCGTAAAGTCGGAGGAACGCAACCGGATGCAGCTGGAGGATCTTGCGGAGGAATTCCGGTCGCAGCAGAAGAATCAGGATGAGATCTACCAGATGGTCGATCCGCTGTACCGCCATGTGATCGAGCGGAAAGCAGGAGAATGATAGAAGAGTAAAAGAAAGACTGTTGCCGGAGGGCAGCAGTCTTTTATCGTTTCTGAATGATGTACATCATAATTGATTGTCCGGAAGAAAATGTTTCCGCGACTTTATGCGTGAGACAAGTGTAGATTTGAACCAGTCATGCCGATATACAATCCGGTGCATGACATAAGCCAGAACCAAAGCGGTACTCACATCGAACACGGAATGCTGCTTGATGAACATGGTCGCAAGGATAATGCTCATCATCAGTACGAACGAGATCAGCTGAACGGTCTTGTTCTTCTTCAACTGCTCATTGCGGGAGACCGCCAGATGAATACCGATCGAGTTATATACGTGGATACTCGGAAACAGGTTCGTCGGCGTGTCCGTCGCGTACAGCATCTCACAGAGCTGTGTGAAGATATTGTGGTGCGTAAAATAGTAAGGGCGCAGATAATGTCCGTTCGGATAGACGGTAGAAATGAAGAGAAAAAGCGTCATACCCGTGAACAAAAAGGTACAGAGCCGATAGTAGTCGGATTTGTTATGTAATGCCATATAGGCGATGCCCCAGGCCACGTACACAAACCATAACAGGTACGGAATGACGAAATACTCACAGAACGGTATGGAGTCATCCAGCGGTACGTGTACCACATGAAAATGTGTCTTGATATTTTTTTCAACATAGGCAAACCATGCCAGATATACAAAAAAGTAGAGCAAAATCAGAAGGTGCTTATATTTCTGATAAAAACGGGCAAGTCTGATTTTGAGTGGCGTCTTTTGTGATGTCATAACCAACCCCCTGCTGATGATTTTCAAATTATGGCTAGATTATAGCACCGGTTTGCGGGTGCGACAATAGGGGATAAACAATGTTAATAAATATTTGTGAAATCTTCATAAATTGGTTATAATAAAACAGATTGAGTATACGGGAGAGGAAAAAGAAGTGAACGAACAGAAGGCAAAAGTAAAGACGGCGGAGAGCAAAAGGCACATCCGGATCATCATCGCGGCAGCAGTAGGAATACTGCTTGTGATCTATGTGGGCGTCAGTTTGTATTTTATGAATCGTTTTCTGCCGGGAACGAAATTGAATGACCGCAAGGTCGGTGGTTATACGGCAGAGAAAGTGAAGTCACAGGTTGCGGATGAGGTTCATTCGTATGTGCTTACGATCAAGGAACGGGAGAAGAAGCAGGAGACGATCAAGGGATCGGATATCGATCTGGAACCACAGTGGGGATCGGAGATCGAGGATATGATCAGCTCGCAGAGCGGCTTTGCATGGCCGGTAAAGCTTTGTGCACCGGATGCATTGGAAAACGAGACGCTGGTAAGCTACGATGAGGATAAACTGGCGCAGCAGATTGATGCGCTTGAATGTATGCAGCCTGAGAATCAGATCGCGCCGCAGGACGCCACGATCGCTCCGTATGATAAGGAGAACGGATTTACCCTGCAGCCGTGTGTGATGGGAACGACCATTGACCGCGATAAGTTCGGTGAGGCAGCGGATGAGGCGGTCGTGCAGCTGGCAGAATCGCTTTCCGTTGAAAAGGCGGACGCATACATAAATCCTACGGTTTTTGACGATGACGAGACGCTGGCGGCAGCGATCGATATGATGAATCAATATGGCAAGACGACGATCACCTATCAGATCGGGAAGAGCACTGAAGTGCTCGATGCGACCACGTTCGGAGACTGGATCGCGCTTAATAAAGAAGGTAAGCCGGTTATCCGCAAGAAGAAAGTGGCGGAGTATGTTGCAGGACTGGCAAAGAAATACAATACCTGTTACACCGCAGAAAAGTTAAAGACTTCGTATGGCAAGACGGTGACGATCGGACGGAGCTGTTACGGATGGAAGGTCGATAATGACACCGAGACAAAGCAGATCATCAGGGAGATCAAGGCGGGAGAGCCGGTCACAAGAGATCTCAATTATCTGATGACGGCGAACAGTCATGAGGGCAATGATTACGGAGATTCCTATGTGGAGATCAACCTGACGGCACAGCATCTGTTCTTATACAAAGAGGGGAAGCTTGTGATCGAGTCGGACTTTGTTTCCGGCAATCTGGCGCGCGGGTATGATACACCGACCGGCGCATACGGAATTACCTATACGCAGAAGGATGCGGTACTGCGCGGCGAAAATTATGAGACACCGGTAACCTACTGGATGCCGTTTGCCGGCAATGTCGGAATGCACGATGCGTACTGGCGCAGCAGCTTCGGCGGCGCGATCTACAAGACATCGGGATCGCACGGATGCATCAATCTGCCTACGAGTGCAGCGAAGGTAATCTTCGAGAATGTGTCGGCGAATTATCCGGTGCTCGTGTATGAACTGCCGGGAACGGAGAGTACGGCGGTCGTGGACAAGGCATCAGCTTCGGAGGTTGTGAAACTGATCGATGCGATCGGCAAGGTGACAGAGAAATCCGGGGATGCGATCAAGAAGGCACAGGCGGCATACGACAAGCTGAATGCGAACGCAAAGACGTATGTAACCAACTATGCGACGCTGGAGAAAGCACAGAAAGATTTCGCTGAACTTGAAAAGGCGGCGCAGGAAGACAAGAAAGACGATAAGAAGGACAATCAGAAATCGGACAAAAAATCGGATAAAAAGAATACAGATAAAAAGGACAAGAACTAAAACATATACTTTTGTTGTATGTGTTCTCGGGAATGTTGCAATTTGAGGAAAGCGTATTGCATTTGTTTGTTGACCGGATATAATGAATTTATCAGGATAACAAGAGTGAATGTAATACGCTTTTTCATTATTAAAAACGTTGCAGAGAATGTGTTCAAAGAAAAGGAGAAGGACAAATGGTAGAAAAGTTGAAGAACAAATTTGCGGAAGTATTTGGAGCGGAAGGTGAGAGCGCAGTCTATTTTGCACCGGGACGTGTGAATATGATCGGAGAGCACACGGATTACAATGGCGGACACGTTTTTCCATGTGCACTGACCATCGGAACCTACGGTGTTGTAAGAAAGAGAAGTGATCGCAGACTTCGCTTTTACTCGATGAATTTTGAACAGCTTGGCGTGCTGGAGTCATCACTGGATGATCTTGTGCCGAGCAAGGACGCGGATTGGACAAACTATCCGAAGGGAGTCATCTGGGCATTCAAGGAGCGTGGCATGGAAGTGACAGAGGGCTTTGACCTGTTACTGTTCGGCAATATTCCAAATGGATCCGGACTTTCTTCTTCTGCATCGGTAGAAGTATTAACCGGATATATCTTAAAGGATCAGTATGGATTTGACGTGACGAATCAGGATCTGGCTTTGATCGGACAGTATTCCGAGAACCATTTCAACGGTGTTAACTGTGGAATCATGGATCAGTTTGCCATCGCTATGGGTAAGGAAGACCATGCGATCTTCCTTGACACGAACACTCTGGATTATACCTATGTTCCGCTGAAACTGGACGGTGCGAAGATCGTGATCGCATGCAGCAATAAGAAGCGCGGACTCGGCGATTCCAAGTACAATGAGCGAAGAAGCGAGTGTGAGACAGCTCTGGCTGAGTTACAGAAAGTGGTTGATATCAAGTCGCTCGGAGAGCTTACCGAGGAGCAGTTCGAGGCAAACAAGGATGCCATCGGGGATGAGGTTCGTGTTCGCAGAGCACATCATGCAGTCTATGAGAACCAGAGAACGATCCAGGCGGTTGACGCATTACAGAAGCAGGATTTAAAGAAGTTCGGAGAGCTTATGAATGCATCCCATGTATCGCTCCGTGACGATTACGAAGTAACCGGAATCGAGCTTGATACACTGGTTGAGGAAGCCTGGAAGGTGGACGGTGTGATCGGATCCCGTATGACCGGTGCCGGATTCGGCGGATGTACGGTCAGCATCGTTGAGGATGCGGCTGTGGATCGCTTTATTGAGAGCGTAGGTGCCGCATACAAAGACAAGATCGGATATGCAGCCGATTTCTATGTCGTACAGGTTGGCTCCGGTCCATGCAGACTGGATGCATAAGAAGCTTTTGGAGATAAGAAGTAAGAAAATAAGAGGCAACTGTGGCAGCTCGTGTGAATGAGTTGCCACATCCACAATATAACAGAGAGGGATAAACACATGGTACAGGATCGCATTTTACAACTGGCAGATTACGGAGTGGCAACCGGACTTGTTCCGGAGGCGGATTACGTGTACACCGTCAACCGATTACTTGAGACACTTGGACTGGACGAGATCGGCGATGACGTCTGGAAGGATCATAAAAAGATTGATACGCAGGAGGAAGCGGAGGCAGTCTTGGAGGATATCCTTGCGGAGCTTCTCGACGATGCTTTTGAAAGAGGCATGTTCGAGCACAACAGTGTCGTATACCGTGATCTGTTCGATACGAAACTGATGGGCTGTCTGGTTGCACGCCCAAGTGAGGTACAGAATAAATTTGACCGTCTTTATCAGAAGTCGGCACAGGACGCAACCGATTATTTCTATAAATTGAGCTGTGACAGCAATTATATCCGCCGCGCGCGCATCAAGAAGGATCTCAAGTGGACAACTGAAACCGAGTTTGGAACACTTGATATTACGATCAATCTCTCCAAGCCGGAGAAAGATCCGAAGGCGATCGCCGCAGCGAAGAATGCCAAGGCAAGCAGCTATCCAAAATGCCAGCTTTGTCGCGAAAATGAGGGGTATGCGGGCCGTGTGAACCACCCGGCAAGACAGAATCACCGCATCATTCCGGTAACGATCAACGATAGCGACTGGTTTTTCCAGTATTCACCGTATGTGTATTACAATGAGCATTGTATCGTATTCAACGGTCAGCACACTCCAATGAAGATTGAGCGTGCAACATTCGGCAAGCTCCTTGATTTTGTAACACAGTTTCCGCACTACTTCGTCGGATCCAATGCGGATCTGCCGATCGTCGGAGGCTCGATCTTAAGCCATGACCATTTCCAGGGCGGACATTACACGTTCGCAATGGAAAAGGCTCCGATCGAGAAAGAGATCACATTTGACGGATTTGAAGATGTGAAGGCCGGTATTGTAAAGTGGCCGATGTCCGTTATCCGTATTACCGCAGGCGACAAGGATCGTCTGATCGAACTGGCAGACAGGATTTTAACTGCATGGAGATGCTACACCGACGAGGAAGCGGTCATTTACGCCGAGACCGACGGAGAGCCGCACAACACGATCACACCGATCGCACGAAGAAGAGGCGAGGACTATGAGCTGGATCTGGTTCTGCGCAACAATCTGACAACCGAGGAGCATCCGCTTGGCGTATACCATCCGCATGCTGAACTTCATCATATCAAGAAGGAAAACATCGGACTTATCGAAGTTATGGGACTTGCCGTACTTCCGGCACGTCTGAAGGACGAGATGAAGGAACTGGCACAGGCACTTGTCGAGAAGAGTGATCTGCGTGCCACAGAAACCCTTGCGTCCCATGCCGACTGGGCAGAGATGATCACAAAAAAATATGACCAACTCACTCAGGAGAATGTAATGGATATTCTCCATGAGGAAATTGGTCTTGTGTTTGAAAATGTATTAAAAGATGCCGGTGTGTACAAATGCACCGAAGAAGGCCGCGCTGCCTTCGGACGATTCGTAAATAAAGTTAACGAGTCATAGATTTCTGAAGCTTTTTCCGACAGTGGAAGAAAGCCGGGATTAAGAAGCAGTCTGCGAAGATCCATGCCAGAGGGCTGGCGAAGCAGGCTGCTGTAAATCCGAAGATCGGAACGAACACAAGTCCGACCAAAGCTCTTGCAACCATTTCAAAGACTCCGGCGAATACAGCGAAACCGGAGAATCCCATTCCCTGAATAAGAAAGCGTACAATATTGACAAGCGCCAGCATGAGATAGAACGCTGCGTTGGTAACAAGGAACTGTTTCGCCTGTGCGATAACGGTCACTTCCGATGCGCTGACAAAAAGCAGAATCAGTTCTCTGCCGAAGAAGATCAATACGACAAGGATCAGTGCGGAGTAGACCGCGCCAAGAATGACGGCGGAGCGCAGACCGCTTCCGAGACGGTCGAGCTTGCCGGCACCCACATTCTGGCCACCGAAGGTTGCCATTGTAGAACCAAGTGCGTCAAACGGACATACGACAAACATAGAGATTCGGCTGCCGGCAGTCATGGATGCGACTGCAGTGGAACCGAGTGTGTTGACCGATGCCTGTAAGATGACGCTGCCAATCGCAGTAATGGAATACTGAAGTCCCATCGGAAGTCCCATGATAAGAAGATATCTGGAATAATTCCAATCGAGTTTCCAGTCGTCACGTGAAAGATGCAGGATGTCAAATTTCTTTATAATGAGGATCAGGCAAAGGATACCGGATACCGCCTGTGAAAGTACGGTCGCAAAGGCTGCGCCGAAAACTCCCCACTTGAAAGTCACGATAAAAAGCAGATCCAGCCCGATGTTTAAGCCTGCGGATAACACAAGGAAGATAACCGGAGTAATGGAATCTCCCAGTGAACGCAGATAAGCGGACAGGATGTTGTAGAGCATGATCGCCGGAATTCCCGCGAAGATCACGACAATGTAGTTGTACGACAGATCGATGATATCGGACGGTGTCTGCATTAACTCAAGGATCGGGCGACAGGCAATCACAGTGATGAGTGTGATCGTTCCTCCGAAGATGACGGATAGCACGGCTGAGTTGCCTACATATTTGCGGAGACCGTCATAATCCTTTGCACCGAAGCGCTGCGCGACAGGGAGTGCGAAGCCGTTGCAGATTCCCTGACAGAAGCCGATGATCAGAAAGTTGATGCTTCCGGTCGCACCGACCGCCGCAAGTGCTGATACACCTAAGAAGCGGCCGACGATGATCGTGTCGACGAGACTGTAGACCTGCTGAAAAAGCATTCCCATAAGAAGCGGAACCGCGAAGCCAAGGATCAGCTTCATGGTGGAGCCGCTGGTCATATCTTTTGTTGTGCTTGATGCCATATGTATTACCTCTTGTTTCTTATATTTATTAATTATTTTTACGCAATGTGTATCTATCTTATCACGATTACAGAAAACTGCAAGAGGGTAAAACTGATAAAAATAACGCTTTTTGCAAGGGGGAATTCTTTACAATTTTGCCATAATGCGGTACAGTGATAGATATATGTCGTGGCAGCGACAGGAAGAAAAGAAAAAGGACAGATCAGCCCAAGAGGAGGAACCATGAAGAATTGGGAAGAAAATATACGTAAAGTTGTCCCGTATGTTCCGGGAGAGCAGCCGAAGAAAGCAAATATTATCAAGTTAAATACGAATGAGAACCCGTATCCGCCGGCACCGGGCGTTGCAGATGCGGTAAAAGGCGTGGATATTGACCGCCTTCGCATGTATCCGGATCCGCTTGTGACGGATCTCGTGCAGGCGATCGCCTCCTATTACAATGTAGGAAACGATCAGGTCTTTGTCGGAGTCGGATCGGACGATGTGCTTGCGATGACGTTTATGACGTTTTTTAACTCGAAGAAACCGATCCTGTTTCCGGATATCACATATTCTTTCTATGATGTCTGGGCAGATATGTTGCGCATTCCGTATGAGCAGATTCCGCTTAAGGAGGATTTCACGATCGATCCGAAGGATTACATGCGTGCAAACGGCGGTGTGATCTTCCCAAATCCGAATGCGCCGACCGGTGAACTGATGGATCTGTCGCAGATCGAGGAGATCATAAAGGCGAATCCTGATGTCATTGTTGTGGTTGATGAGGCATATATTGATTTCGGAGGAGTGAGTGCGCTTCCGCTCATTGACAAATACGACAATGTGATCGTTGTGCAGACATTCTCGAAGTCCCGCTCGATGGCAGGATCCCGAATCGGCTTTGCAATCAGTAATCCGACGCTGATCAAATATCTAAATGACGTCAAATATTCATTTAATTCCTATAC
>CAKRKX010000068.1 GCA_934358675.1 uncultured Agathobacter sp.
AAAATAGGACTTAAATCATTCAAACCCTTGTTTTATAAGGTTTCTCTTGATTTAGTCCTATTTTAACGTATGCCCCTGTCAATATCAGAGGCTTTCTTCTTGCGCTGTCTTTCCACTTCACCAAATCATCAAAAATATCCCGTTTCATATCATAATCCCTTCGAGCAATCACAAAATTCATAGGAACTTTGTAATTATAATAACATTTTTCATAGGAATAATGCAATTGTTTTCAAGAAATAAAATCTGCAATTACCAAAAAGGTTGCAGAAAAATAGCATCCACCGTCCCCGGTGAATGCCATCTCCTGACTCATATGCAATTGTTCGGCTCATTTGATTCGATCGTATAGCTTCCGCGATCAAAGTCCACACGCAGTCTTGCGAACGCCTCACCGAGTTCCCAACCGATGGTAAGTAAAGCACCTTCACAGTAAACCTCGACTTTGGCATCCTCCGAAAAAACACTCCATGTGTTCCGCATCCGGATCAGCTCCAGCTGCTTTCTTACAATATCCTTCTGAAGACCGGAAGCAATATCCTCATTCGATAAATTTGTGCGATTGATTTCTTTATGACCGGATTCTCCGGCACGCAGCACTGCTTCATGATCATTTTTTCCGGCAAACAGATCCAGATACCAGATCTGCGGCTTGCCCGGCATAAACATCTGGATTGCCCGTGCCAACAGCAGCTTGGCATCATCCTCTCCGAGCGCACTGTAATACGTGGCATTTACCTGATAATAAATGTTCTTCTGTCCATGAAGATTCTTTACCATTCCGCCCCTTGATACGATCAGCCGGATCAAATCCTGTATATCCTCTTCCGGCAGGATTCCTTTCAGATCCAGAAGCGGAATTCCATCATGACATCCCAGCATATTGACCGTAGCAATCTTTTTTTCCACGATTTCCTTTGCCCATGCAGCAAGATACTTTCCGCGTTTATGCTCAATTGCGTCAATGATGAGTCCCGGCAGGAAAAAATCATAGGACGGATATCCCTTTTTTGCAAGTGTATCGTAAATTTTTTCTTCATACGCAGCATGAATTTCCGGCAAAAGCGTAAGACCTGACGGCTGTGCAAGATTCTTTATCTGCTGAAGGAAATCCCAGGTTTCCGGATCGTTCAAAAAATTCTTTTTCCCGGGTGTTTTCGGTGCATAGGCAAACGCATCGAGCCGCACGATGGAAGCTCCGTAAGAGGCAATTTTACCCAATGTATCGCAATAAAAATCCCAGACCTTTTTTGACTTGATATTTAAATCCATCTGTCCCAGATACTCTCTGCCATGTACCTCCTGATAAAAAGTATTCCAGTACGGCACTTTTTTTCCATCCGGAAACTCTACCATAAGAATCGGAAGCCCCGGTTTTCGGAAAAACATCTTTTTCAGATATTCTTCATCAGGCTGAATATACCCTTCTTCCGTCATCTTTCCATATCCATCCCAAAACTGATTCCAGTTGATGAAAAAATTACGATATTCCGACTGTTCGCCTTTTGCCACCAGATCCTTAAATTGCGGTGATTGCGCAGATGCATGATTTAAAATAAAATCCAGCTTCAGATCTATTCCGAGTTCTTTCAACCGTTCCAGATCATCGCGCGACGCCAGCTCTTCGTTAAGCTCATAGTCGATCACGGAAAATCCCCGGTCCAGATCCGAATGGTACAGACTCGGCAGAATATAAAAAGAAGAAAACACATCCTTCATTTTCTCTTTTTCCAACAAATTTACAATATCTCTGAGTGTTCCGCCCAGGCTGTCCGGATATGCATTGAGCATCGGTTTATTGTTCATAGACTTTTTTATCCTTTCCGACAATCAGTTTCGCACGATTGCGCTGCCGCTTTAATTTCTCACCCTCGAGTTCCACGACCATATTGATAAACGGGCTTGCCGCATTGGCATCCCTGTTTCTGCGGATACGTCTTTCTCTCGTTTCTTCCGGTGAACTTTCAAGAAAAACCGGTAGATCCACACCTTCTAGGTATTCACTTCCGCCATGTGTCCATTCGACAATAAGAACCCGGATTCCTTCAAAGGATGTCTCTTCCGAAAATATTTCACCGTCTTCCCTGCCCATATGGCGAAGTGTAATTGTGTTTTCTCCGGCATGAAAGGCCGCAAGCACCTCATTGATACAGTCAAAATCAATTTCCTGCGGAGTTCCGAGATAGTCCCGTAATCCGTCTTCACCGGACTCCTCAAAAATGCGCAGGCGCTCCTCATCATTGCGCTTCGGAATGCGATGCGGATAATCATCTCCGCCAAGAAGAAAACAACCGATTCCATCATTTAAAAAATACTGCTGCAACGATTTGGCAATTGTTGTCTTTCCGGAACCCGAACCACCATAAATACTGATGACCAGCCGCTCATGTTCCTGCTTGTCTTCACACCATGCTCCCACTTTCTCATACAAATGTAACGCCTCCGTCAATTCGACAAACGAGAACTGGTAAGCCTCATATTCGTGTGTGAAGAAAGGCAATACGATTCCTGTATGCATAAGCGCCGCACCGGAATATTGCTTTCCGCTGTATTCTTCCAGATAGACAGCCTCCGGCTTTAATCCACGCAGACGCACATACATAGCTGCCTGATTTGCTTCCGCCATCAGCCGGACAACGCTGACCAGCGCACGGTCCTGTTCCTTTGAAACCGACATCCATGCGGCGATCTCATCATGGATCGGATCCGACAGACGCCAGTAGGTACCCTCATTGATCAGTCTTTCATACTTTTTATAGGTTTGAATCTGTTCCCTGATCTGTGCCTTTTCTTCATCCGATAACAAAGCCGGATTCAGCTCATATCCAAAGGTTCCCGCCATCGCTGTCACGCCACGGGTATGAAAGCTTGTAACCCTGCCGGTCTGATGATTTGGCACTGCAGACACATGCGCCCCCACCGCAGAGACCGGATAAAAGAAAGAAGTACCATACTGTATTCTTGTGCGATTGATCGCATCGGTATTATCACTGCACCAGATCTGTGGTGAATAATAAAGCATTCCTGCATCAAATCTTCCGCCGCCGCCACTGCAGCCCTCCAGAAGCATATCCGGATAACGGCTCGTCAGGCGTTCCATAAAATCGTACACGCCAAGGACATAATCATAGGTGAGATTTCCTGCATACACATCTGCCATGCTCCGGTTCATGTCCCACTTGACATAATCAATCTCTCCCTGATCCAGCACTGCACAGATCTGCTCAAACACCTGATCCCGCACTTCTTTTCTGGAGAAATCGAGAAGCAGCTGATTTCTTGAACGAATCGGCTTTCTTCCCGGAATCTGAATTGCCCAGTCCGGATGCGCACGGTAGAGATCACTGTCCTCATTTACCATCTCCGGCTCGATCCAGATTCCGAATTTCACTCCCTGCTCATGCACACGCCGGATCAGTTCTGACAGACTGCCGCCAAGTTTTTTTTCATTGACGTACCAATCTCCCAGCGAGGAATTATCATCATCGCGTTTTCCAAACCAGCCATCATCCATGACAACCATATCAATGCCCAGAGAAGCGGCTTCTTTTGCCAGATTTACGATCGTCTCCCCAGTGAAATCAAAGTATGCGGCTTCCCAGCTATTGATCAGTACCGGGCGGCTCATGTGCACATACTTGCTGCGGCACACATGATTACGGATACAATTATGATACTGCTGCGACAAGGCAGACAAACCGTTTTGTGAATACGATAAAATCACTTCCGGAACTGTAAATGTATCGCCGGCTGCAAGCGGATAAGAAAACAGTTCATCGTTTAAGCCCATAAGAAGGCGCGTCTGATTGTACTGATCCCTCTCTGCCTCACAGGAAAAGTTTCCACTGTATACCATAAGCATTCCGTAACAGTTTCCAGCCTCTTCCGTCGTTCCCTGCTCTGCCAGAATGACCGCCGGATTATACTGGTGACTGGAAGTGCCTCTTCGGCTTCCGAAAGCGATCGTTCCGTGGCCAAGCGCTGTGCGTTCCGGATTCCGCTCAAAAGCATGCTTTCCATAGAAGCGGATCACATCATAATTACCGCTTACGAAATCCAGACATGCCGCTGCTGCTTTCTCAATCGTAACCGTCTCTGTCCCTATGTTTCGGATCACAGCACTTCTTGTGATCACATCAACTTCTTCGAGTACCCCATACAACAGATGCACTTCCATTCCCGCATTCTCATCGGCAAGAACAATTTCAAGCGTCTCTGCTTCTGCTTCATCAGCCCATACCGCAGGAAGCCCCTGTAAAGCATATTTTCCTTTCCGGATTTCATGCTTTTTATAAAGCAGATTGGTGCTTTCTATCCCTCTGCTATTCTTGATGTCAAGCGCGATATTACGGTAATCACCGGTTCCAAGCGTTGGAAATTCCTGCGGAAGCGCGTCCAGTGAATAGGTGCGGTCTTCCCCTGCCGCATATGGATTTCCTGAAAAACCACGATCCGCGTAGGTCAGCACATATTCCATGGAACTATTATTTTTCGCTCCATAATACAAATGAAGCAGATAACCAAGCGAATCCACCTTCATCTGATAGGTGCTGTGCTTTGTGTGTAATGTAAAAATTCTTTGATTCGGATTGTATATAATTGCCATATCATAACCTCTTTTTATTTATCCTTTAACCGCACCATTTGCAACACCATTTAAAATTTGTTTCTGACAGATCACGTAGAAGATCAGAATCGGAATCAATGCCAGAATATAGGATGCAAACGCCAGATTATAATTCGTTCCAAACTGTGTCTGGAAATTCAGCTGTGCGAGCGGCAGCGTATTCTGTCCGGTTCCTGACATGATCACAAGCGGTGTCATGACATCATTCCATGTACCGAGCGCTGTCAGTATCGCAACGGTCGCATGCATCGGTTTCATCATCGGAAATACGACCTTCCAATACGTTGTCCAGGTGCTTGCACCATCGATATCCGCAGCTTCTTCCAACGCTACCGGAATATTCTTCAGATATCCACTATAAAGCAGCACATTCATCGGCATATAAAATACAAGATAAAGGATGATAACACCCGCACGGTTTCCAAGCCCCATATGTGCTGTCTGCTTCACAAGAGGCATCATCAGAATGGAAAAAGGTACAAACATACCGCTGACAATATACAGATAAATAAAGCGAAAGCTTTTCTTTCTCGCCATCCCTCGTCCGATCACATATCCGGCGATCGAGTGAATCAATATTGCCAAAGCAATCGTCACCAATGTAATCAAAAGACTGTTACCCAGAGAATGCCAGAAATCCGTTACTTCCATTGCCTGACGGAAATTGTCCAGACTCCACTGTTTCGGGAATGCAAGCGCTCCTGCCACATCATTGGTCATATCACTCGGCTGTTTGAATGCAATGATCACAGCCATATACAGCGGGAAAAATACCGTAACAGTTCCAAGGATCAAAACAATTGTAAGTACCCAGTTGGTTTTCTTTTTCATTTCCATTATAACTGTTCCTCCTTCTTATTCATAACGACCATCTGAAACAGAGAGATTGCCACGATCACAACAAAGAAAATAACCGCATTCGCACTCTGGAATCCAAACTGTCCGCCATCCATACCGTTTCTGTAGATCAGATAAGAAATGGATTCTGTACTCTGCGCTGGTCCACCCTTGGTCAAGGACATAATCTGATCGAATACCATAAGGAAATTCTTAGTACTAAGCACTAAATTGATCGTAACAAAAGGCATCACAAGCGGAAATGTCACCTTCCAGAACTGCTTCCAGCTGCTTGCACCATCAAGCATGCTTGCCTCGTACACTTCCTCCGGAACGGTCTGCAGACCGGAGATATAAATAATCGTATTCATCGCGACCGCCTGCCATACACCAACGATCAGCACGCCGATCCATGCATATTTCTCACTGGCAAGAATACTGTTCTGCAGGAAACCAATGTGAAAAACATTTCCCACAGCCGGAAGAATATAAGTAAAAATGAAACTGAAAATGTAACCGATAACAAGTCCGCCTAAAATATTTGGCACAAAGTAGATTCCGCGGAGTGCGCTCTTGCAGCGAATGCTGCTATTCAGTCCCACTGCCATCATAAGGCTGAGCACATTGACAAGAATGGTACCGGCCAGTGCATATTTAAATGTAAACAGATAGCTTTTTCCAACCCGCGCATCGGTAAACAGATCCATATAATTTCGGAAACCGACGTAATCATACGAACCATAGCCTTTATAATTTGTAAAGCTGTAAATCACACCTTTGATCATCGGCAGTGTATTAAACGCAAAGAACAAAATCACAACGGGTATCACGACTGCCCAGAATGTTTTATCCCTGTTTGACATTTTTCTTTTCATTGTGCATCCTCCTGTTTATTCTGATAATCCTGTACTTTTCGGATCAGATCCCGATTGTAGCGCTTCCAGTCCGAATCGAATTTTTTCAAAAACTTATCCTGTGCCTTGTCACTTGTATCAAGCAGGAATGTCTGGATCATAGCATCCACGCTCATCTCACTTGGATAATGATGATCCTGATAATCCGACATCCGGTTATTCTCGATATAGTCCTTCATATCTTCAAGTGTTTCCGGAATCGCAAAATTTCCATCCTTGCAGGCAATTCCTCCCTGATTATCCAGATAAATCTGAATCGTCTCATCATCATACAGATATTTTAATACTTCATATGCTGCTTCTTTGTTTTTGCAGGCCTTCATTACCGAAAACTGCAGATCAATTCCGGAATTGAGCACATTGTCCGCCTCATTCTCATTTGCCGGGAATGTAAAGGAACCGATATTCATATCCGGATTCACCGATTTAATCTGTGGTATCGCATAACTTCCGATCGGATACATCGCGGATTCTCCGCGTGCAAAAGCGGTGCAGGCATCGTTATAGCCATACGCATATGGATTTTTTTCCGCATAATCCAATATCGCACGCATTTTTTCAGCAACCGGTCCGTAAGTTTCTGAAAAGGTCGTATTTCCCATATTTACCTGATTGCAGGTATCTGAATCCGTAAGTCCGACAGCCAGGGCATTCCACGGAGCCAGACAGGTCCATGTGTCCTTAAATCCCAGATACAGCGGAAGTGTTCCACTCTCCCCTATTGTATCGCACAAAGCGGTAAACTCATTCCATGTTGTCGGAACTTTCCATCCGTTCTCTTCAAACAGATCCTTGTTGTAAAGAATGCCGGCCGCGTTTGCAACATATGGAAGTGCATATACCCCTTCTTTTGGTATAAACTCCAATTCCTTATCCATATCAAGATACGCCTGCTTCACTGTTTTCACGTCATCCAGATCCGAAATATCTTCAAACAGATCTGCATCCAGGAAATTGGAATAATTGATATCTCCACCGATTGCGATAATATCCGGATAGTCTTCACGGATAAAACGCGTTTTCAAAATTGTCATAGCTTCATTTGGAGATGATATCGTCAAATGAATGTCTTCATGTGTTTCATTGAATTTCTTCTCAATTTCTTCAAACGCAGCAACCGCTTCCGGCTTGTAAGAAACCACTTCAATTTCTGTCTTACCGCTTGAATTTTTGCCACTTCCGCATCCTGTAACACCAGTCACGCCGATTCCCAATGCCAGTGCAAGCGCCACACTGCGACAAATACTCTTTTTTGCCATATCTTCTTCATCCTCTCTCCGCTTTGTTTTGCTTTCTTTTGATAAATCAATTATAACATACCCTTTTGCATACATAAATATCATCATTTTCAACGTTTTATGTCAAAATGCGATATTTTGTGGTATAATCATCACAGATGTCGCATTATGGTATATAAGGAGATTGCTATGGACAAAACCTTTTTTCATATTTTCCCAAATGAGAATTTCATTGATCTGTGCATGTATCAATTCGGATATGAACAATGTGAGGCGGGGCACTCCTTTGGTCCGGCTACGCGTAACCATTACTTATTTCACTACGTTCTCTCCGGAACGGGAACTTTGTTGGCAGATGATGCCAAAGGACATACCAGAACCTATTCCATAAAAAGCGGACAGGGCTTTATGATTTTTCCCGGACAGATCAATACTTATATCGCAGACTCCAGGCTGCCATGGGAATATATATGGATTGAATTTGATGGATTGCGCGTCAAAGAAACGCTCGCCATGACGGATCTGTGCAAGGATTCCCCCGTTTATCATTCCCACTCAAAGGAATTAAGGGAAAATCTCGCCAATGAAATGCTCTATATCATCCAGCATTCAACAGAGTCACCGTATCATCTGATCGGCCATCTGTATCTGTTTTTGGATCATCTGCTGCAGTCTGCCAAATCGACCAGCATTGCTCCAAGTGGCAGAATGAGTGAATACTATATCAAAGAAGCGATCAATTACATTGAACAAAACTTTCAGAACAATATCTCTATCGAGGATATCGCAGCTGTCTGCGGCATCAACCGAAGCTATCTCGGAAAAATTTTCCGCAGTATTGTCGGTCAGTCACCTCAGGAGTTTCTGATCAACTATCGTATGATCAAGGCTACAGAATTATTAAAGCTGACCTCCCTATCCATCGCAGATATTGGATCTGCGGTTGGATATGAAAATCAGCTTCATTTTTCGCGTGCCTTTAAAAATGTCTATGGAGTGTCACCGAGAGACTGGCGGAACCAGCACCGATAACGCTTAAATTAGTGATGGAACAGACGGATTCCGGTAAAGCTCATGACCATTCCGTACTTGTTGCAGGTATCGATCACATGGTCATCACGGACAGATCCGCCCGGCTCGGCAATGTATTTTACGCCGCTCTTGTGTGCGCGCTCGATATTATCTCCGAATGGGAAGAACGCATCGGAACCAAGTGCAACATCGGTATTCTTATCCAGCCATGCACGCTTCTCCTCTGCGGTGAAGACATCCGGCTTTACCTTGAAGATATTCTGCCATGCGCCGTCCGCAAGAACATCCATATAATCCTCGCCCATGTACAGGTCGATCGCATTGTCACGGTCCGCACGCTTGATTCCGTCAACGAACTGTAAACCAAGCACCTGCGGAGACTGACGCAGCCACCAGTTGTCTGCCTTTGATCCGGCAAGGCGTGTACAATGGATTCTTGACTGCTGTCCTGCGCCGATACCGATTGCCTGTCCGCCCTTTACATAACATACCGAATTGGACTGTGTATACTTTAATGTGATCATCGCGATGGCAAGATCAATCTTTGCCTGCTCGGTCAGTTCCTTGTTCTCTGTCACGATATTGTCAAAGAAATGCTCGTCAATATGTAACTCATTTCTTCCCTGCTCGAAAGTGATTCCAAATACATCCTTGCGCTCGATCGGAGCCGGCTCGTAGTTCGGATCAATCTCGATCACACAGTAATTGCCTTTTTTCTTCTGCTTTAAGATTTCAAGTGCCTCGTCGGTATAGCCCGGAGCGATCACACCATCCGATACCTCTCTTTTGATAACCAAAGCGGTTGCTGCGTCGCAGACATCCGAAAGAGAAATGAAATCGCCGAAGGAAGACATACGATCCGCACCTCTTGCACGAATGTAGGCATTTGCAAGCGGAGTAAACTCCACATCCATATCGTCAACCCAGTAGATCTTCTTCTCAACCTCAGACAGAGGAAGTCCGACTGCTGCACCTGCCGGTGAAACATGCTTGAATGAAGTTGCTGCCGGAAGTCCGGTTGCCTTCTTTAACTCGCGGACAAGCTGCCATCCGTTGAATGCATCAAGGAAGTTGATGTATCCGGCTCTGCCGCTCAATACTTTGATTGGAAGCTCTCCATCCTGCATAAAAATTCTGGAAGGCTTCTGATTTGGGTTACATCCGTATTTTAATTCATATTCCTGCATGATAATTCTCCTTCATATATCCTCTGTTTCGCTTATTTCATGATTTTCGATTTCAAGACACATCTGTGCCCATATCTAATTCAGATTTTACTTATTCTTATTTACGATTCTTGATTCGTATTTTCCGGTCTCAATATCAATAAAACGTACAAAAAGCGATACCTTATTGTCCTCGTTCAAGTTCTCCCATACCATGTTGGTAAAGCTGTCAATGTCACCGTCGATATCCACCCATGTCGGCTCACCTTCAAAACTTGGAAGTGGATTTCCGTCACCCATATAAGTGTGGATGAAATGTCCCTCACCGGCTACCGGGTTAGAGTATGCAAAGGTATAACGGTTGCATGCATCCGGATTGCCGTTGTTACTTTTTAAAATCGACATAGCATAATTGAACTCACCGTTATCAATGTGCATGATTCCTGAAATACGTGGTGTATAGTTCGGAGCATCCGGCTCGAACTCTCTGGTGCGGAGCGCCTGCTCAAATGTCTGCTGCTTGTCCATCAGATCATAGATCGTATCGGTCTGGTCACCGTTTGTCACGATCGTCTTGTTGCCAAGTACACGAACCGGTGCGTAAATGATCAGGCTTGGATCCTCAAGCTTACTCGGATCAAATGCCTGTGTACGGATTCCCTCTCCGTCCTCTACAAAGATTCGATTACGGCTGTTCTCGCTGCGTCCCATGATAAAATACGCAGTAACTGCCTTTTTGCCATCCTTGGAACGTCCGATCACGATTCCTCTTCCCGGATAAGTTGTTGCGCTAAGTTCCTTACTAAGAGCTACTTTCTGCATTTGAATTCTCCTTTCAATTTATGCGGTGCCTGCGGTACATCTCTGATGTATCGCCCTGCATCGCCTTGCCTTTTAAGATTTTCCACTAAAAGAAAAAACCGACACATCCGAACACACGCCTATACGAAAATGCCTCAAGCATTGTTCCTATTGTGCGGTGCCCAGACGGTCGGCTATTGCGGTACCTGCGGTGCATCTCCTGCGGTACATCTCCGATGTATCGCTCTGTATCGCCCTGTATCGCCTTTCGACAGCCTTAAACTATCGATGTTATACTCCACGTGGTTCATCCACTTTATCCGTCAGTCATATAACTAACATCATTTAATCATGGAAACGCAGCCTTGTCAAGGTATCCTGTCTCCACTTCTTATACACTTTTACTTATGTATTTTATAAGTGCCTTCGCTTTTCAACTACCTTTGCTTAATATAGATCATATACTTCGTTGTGTGATACATCGATTCCTGACTTTTCGTCACCTTGTCCACATAGGTCGCACGGCAATCTCCAAATGTATGCCAGTCATTTATATAGTATAATTTTTTCCCATATACCATATCATAGACACCCTTATAGAGTTTGTCCGGTGTGGAAGAAACCGATGCCAGCATCGTATAAAGGACATCCTGATTGCCTTTTACCATATTCTTGGACAATTGCTTGGAACCGGTATTAAAATCATGGTATAGATACAAAATGTATCCGTCTTTTACGCTGCGCAGCGAAAACTCCGGCATCTGATTGACACCTCCGTAGAAGAAATCCAGTTCTCCGCCGAAATTGACAAAACCGCTTCCGGTATTTGATGTTCCGAAACGTCCGAATACCACATCCTCCGTCGCTCTCAGATTCTGATCCAGCGTCCAGAAATCCGTATTCTCCTCTGCACTGTCATTCAATTTTGTAAATCCGTTCACACCACTGTTATTAAATCCCGCCAGCTTCTTCAATCTTACCTTCGAATTCGGCAGCTTGACCGTACCTTTGTAGGTCTCGTAATTCGTATTTTCCAGCTTTGTAAAAGCATAGGAAGCCGTTCGAATATCTACTTTGGCAAGCTTTAATGCAGATTTTTTGATGGTAAATTTCACATACTTGATCGACTTTGCCGGAATGGTAATACCGTTTTTGTACTGTGTACAGCTACCGACCAGATCTCCATCCGCTGTCTTCACCGTCATTTTTATATTTCGTCTGGTTACTTTCTTTTCCGTATTGTTAAATAAAGCCGCCTGTACGACCAGATTGCCGGAATTATCATAAGACGCCTGATATGCCTCGATTCCGCACCGGTTCGTCCCCGCTTTGCTCACATTCGTCGGTTTCTTATGCTTAAGCTGATTTTTCACGACATCAATGTCGATCGTATACTTAATATCCGTAGACAGATAAAAATCAATTGTCTGCTTACTGACCTTTTTTCCGGTCACTTTTCCTGTCACCTTGTCGATTGCGAGCGCCGATTCATCATAAATACTGCTGTTTATGACTCTTGATCCCGGAATAAACGGGATCACATTGGTAAATCCCTTGGTAACTTTGATATCATAACAACTGGTTGTACCCCAATAGCCCTTATAGCAGACATAAGCCGAATACACGATATCTTTGTCAAATTCAAGTTTGAGCGTGTAGTTACCGTCCTGCACGGACTTCCACATCAAAAAATAGTCATCGTCCGACTCAAAGCGCTCGTCATCCGCCGCTATATAGGTTCTCTTCTGTATCGTCTTTCCATCCCGATACAGGCTGACATATACACCCGCGGCATCCCCATACTCCGATAAACTCAGATAGAGATCCCTGTTTTTGTGCTTTTTCACCCAGGTTCCGTAGGAAAGCTTATCCGGCTGCTTTTCGATCGTAAAATCGAAAGAAAGAACCTGACCGGCGGTCGCCTCCTGCATCTGAACATAGCACATCTCCTGCTCCATCTTCTGTTGTGACGTTCCCGATGGAGCGGATGTATTCGCCTTCGCCGGTACTATACTCGCCAAAAGCATAATGGCACTACATATGAGTGCCATAGCTCTAACCCAACCCTTTTTATACTCTTTTCCCATAACTATCCTCTCTATAATACAAATTTGTTCATCCCCTCAAAAACACGATAAAAACAAACTTCAAAGATTTCCTAACAATAAAATTTAATATTATCTGTAACAAATAATTTAGGCAATCTTAATACCTCCGTTAGCAGCATATTTGTATAAAAGATGCGCATTGCTATGCAATAGCTTTTCAAACTCTTTAATTTCTTCATCGGAATAGCCATCTTTTTCCACCCATTCATACATTGGCAAAACACATCTGGCTGAATCAAATCCTTCCTCCGTCGGTCTTTCAAAATTCACGATAACTTTTTCGATTCCATTCTCCTTTACTATTTGCGAATGAACGATCTCCGTGTCGTCCGCTAAAGTCATATACGGATACATCATACTTTTCCTCTCCTTTTAAATGAAACTGCTTTCAAAATTTTTTATGTTCCCAATACGATTTATTTTATTATACCTTATATTCCCATTTTTTACGAGTAAATTCATACAAACAAAAATTGGCAGTGTTAAGTTTTCAAAAAACTACACTGCCAATTTCCGTTATATTCTTTATTCGTATCGTATTTTTTCAACCAGACGACGATACCGCCTCTTAATTTTTAAACGAATGGATTGGTGCCGGAATACGTCCCTTACGGTTGATGAAATCCGCGCAGGAATATGGATTAACCGGCATAACCGGTGCGTATCCGAACAATCCGCCGAACTCAACCTTGTCGCCAACCCCTTTTCCGATCGCAGGAATCAGACGTGCGGCGGTCGTCTTCTGGTTGACCATACCGAGCGCCATCTCGTCTGCGATCATACCGGAGATCGTTGTTGCCTTCGTATCTCCCGGGATAGCGATCATATCAAGACCTACAGAACATACACAGGTCATTGCCTCTAACTTCTCAAGTGTGATGGCATTCGC
>CAKRKX010000069.1 GCA_934358675.1 uncultured Agathobacter sp.
ACAATGGTTACCTTGACAGGACTTGTTATGCAGATTTTATATTCTTAGCGGAATAAGGATAGAAATTACCAGAGGGCGAATTTCCCTAAAAAAATCACTGTACGGTCCGATGTCGTAAGGATTGAAAGTCAACCAGGTTATGAAATCCTTTTAATTCCGTCACGCCATCCAAAATCACACTGCCAATTTTTATACCTATTTATCCGGTGTCGTCCGCCTTAGAATACGAAAAATCTAAGTCGTCAAACCCGAATTTGGCAGAAGTTACAGTGGCATGAGGTACACACTGCTTTGGCTAAGTAAAAACAGATTGCAGGCATCTCCGGCCATGCAGGTAATGCGCTCCGGAAGTTCGATGGTCTCAAGCAGGGTGCCGTCCGGTGCATGATGATACAGCCGATCGTCTGCTACGTAGAA
This sequence comes from uncultured Agathobacter sp., assembly GCA_934358675.1. Taxonomy (GTDB): domain Bacteria; phylum Bacillota; class Clostridia; order Lachnospirales; family Lachnospiraceae; genus Roseburia. The sequence continues at coordinate 418 of CAKRKX010000069.1, forward strand.
TGATCCGTCCGGCGCAGTAAAGGCACCGTAGCGTCCGTGTTCCGCAAGCAGCTTTGGATGAACGGTATTACCATCTTTGGTGACATCGAATTTCCATACACGATTGATACTGTCGTCGACAGAGTACATGGTCTGGCTGCTTCGAGCCGTAATCAGCGAGGTGGCACGGGCTGCATCCTCACAGGCGTAGAGTGCGGTCTGACCATCCGGTGCAAGGTAGAAGGTATCCACCGGCTTTGCCATATGATCGAGGTACATGCCCGGATACCAGTAGTGCGCCGGATGATAGATTGTTTTTGGAGCAGGCAGGACTGTTTTCTCCGGAAAAAGTTCCTGCATAGTGTTGTATGGATCGTTCGGATCCATCGCATAAACACGGAGTCCACGTTTGCCAAACCAGGAGAAATACGGGTGGAAATTACTCCAGTCAATGGTGGAAAAAGCGCCATTGTTCGCGTTTTCACGTAGGGCTTTGTAATCCACGGCAACGATAAGACGATCCTCGCTGTCATAGAACATACTGTTTGGCGTAAAATGGATGTCAAATAGTAATTCAAGCGTTTGCCGGCTTACATTGTAGCGGTAGATCCGTTTATGGGGCTTATCGCAGAATGTCAGATTTCCCTTAGAATCGAGAGCCGCACCGCATGCAAAGGAAAATCCGCTTATCAACTTCTTGAAATGCGCATTCGAAGTCGTATAGGAATAAGGCTTTGCATATGTCTGCTCATCGGTCAATGAAAGATATGCCAGCTCCCAGCTTCGAACAGCCAGCTGCCCGCCCCAATCGGAGAGGGTGTTGCTGAATACATATTGCATCTGCGTGTAATTGTGAAGGTTGCAGAACGTGATGTCGCGGCTGTCCCACACACGGATCGCAGTATCACACGGCTGCTCGACAAAAACAGTCCGGAAGATAAAATAATTGGCAAAAAGCAATTGTCTGCAGTGGTTGATCTCCATAGGCAGACAATGCGGGCCTTCGCCTTTTTCCTCTTCGGTCTGCAGTGCATAAAAGCGCCAGTTCGATACATGGTGCAGCTTTATCTCGTTGCGCACGTGGTGCTCTAACGAGATGCAGTACATGCGTCCCGGAGTCTGGGTGTTAGTGATCGCGATCCCGGCTTCCGCATACGGACTTGCACTCCAGATATCTTTGAAGATACCACCGCCGTCCTCAGTGATCCACAGGCTTGCGTACTGGAAATCCCATTCGCGCTCTGCGTAGAAATCCGCATTGCGGCTTGCATTGTACACATAATCGTAACCGTTGGTGCCGTCTTTGGGCATCAGTCCGTGTCCGCCGACAAATTTAACATCGTTCATGTAGGAGAGGGCGTTTGCCATCCATTTGCAGCCGACTGCGCGTGGATTCTTTCCGGCGGTATCCAGACCGATTCCGTGAATGATATTGAATCCATGACTCGTCTCAACCAATGGTTTCGGTGTTCCGAAACCGGAAAAGGCATCGGTATCGTCGGTCAGAACAATCTGTGTTGAAATCGGGTTCAGGCCGATGAACTGCGTATCATCTTCCATGGTGATCGTGTCGGTCACGCGATAGATTCCCTGAGGAAAATACAAAATCTTGGCGGAGAGGATCGCCAGGCGGAGTGCTTCGGTGTCGTCTGTAATTCCATCGCCGACAGCGCCAAAGTCGCGAACGCTTTGCCAAAGCGACATATCGGGAAGAAGCGGAATATCACTTTCCGGCATAGGCGCAAGTACCGCAAGCGGCTTGCAGTGGCATACCGTTTCAAAAGACGCTTCCATTTTGACAGAGGTCTGTGTTTTGCCGTGGTGATAATCGGTCACAACATAATCGGAATGAGAAATCCTCTGCTCGTCCCCGCTGTCAAGTTTTCGGACGAGAATCGGAACATTGTGGCAGAACACATTGCGCAGATGATACTGGTTAAAACTGTTATCTTCCAGATGAAACCGGATTGCGGCATCGCTGATGTCGGAGAACATACAGTCCTCAAGATAGAGCTTTTCCCAGCTTGGCATTTCATCGCAAAGGGGTACAAAAGCCGCAGGCACATCGCTGATCTGCAGACGGATTCCGGTAAAACCGGTTTCTCTTGTTGCAACAGCAGCTGTGCGCTGATGTAAAAATGCGCTGTCGAGCAATGCAAAAGGCCATCCGGGTGAGCAATTGTGCGTGTAGATTCCGTACTCGCCACCGTCAAACAGGAGATTTTCCATTTCATTTCCAACATCGTAGATTCCCGCAAAACCCTGACCGATCGAAAAATTACAGTGGCTGATCAGACCGTGCTGTGCAAAATGTGCACGCACACAGATGGCACCGGGATTACCGTCTTCAATGACAAAGTCCACATTCGACAGGCCGCTGTAAAAGGTTCCGGCATCCGCGTCGCGAATTGTTTCGGATTCTGCGTCGACTGGATTTTTGACGAACCACAGGAGCGGCTTGCGCTCGGTAAATCCAGGAGTTGTGTGCGCAAGCAGCAGAATCGGTCTTGTCGGTCCGTATCCGATCAGGCGGACGGAACGGGGAATCAGAATGGTGTCCGTGATCTTATAGGTTCCGGACGGAATGTATACGATGCCGGTTACATGTTCCGAAATGACGCGGTTGATCGCATCCTGCAAAAAGCGTGTCGCATCGCTTGCGTCTTCCGGCAGATGCAGCACGATGCCGTCCGGATCCGGAAACGGTAATGTATATCTTGAATGAAGTTCCATAAAAACCCTCCTTGCTATAATAATCAACTATCATTATAACAAGGGAAGGCGGTTGTTAAAAGACATGCTTTTTTAGATAGGGTTTCCTTTTTATCGGGCGATAATATAGATGCTGTATGTCACGTAGCAGAGGATGCAGATGACACCTTCCATGCGGGATGTCTCGCGCTGCGTTTTGGCCAGCACAAGGATCAGAACGCATACAATGATCAGGATTGCTGCATCAATGAGAAGTTCCGGTGCTACGTGGATCGGCGTGAGCACGGAAGATGCCCCGAGGATAAACATGATATTAAAAATGCAGGATCCCACAGCGTTACCCAATGCGATGCCCGAGTCGCCTTTTCTTGCAGCAACGATCGAAGTCATAAGCTCCGGAAGCGAGGTCCCGATTGCAACGATCGTAAGGCCGACCAACGTATCGCTCATGCCGAGTGAGCGTGCGATCAGGCTTGCGTTGTCAACAACGAGATTTCCACCGAAAATGATTGCAATCAGTCCTCCGATGATATAGAGAATGCTTCGGGTGACGGAAAGCTGACGGATCGGTTCGGCATCGGAGCGGTCGCGGATGGCGCTGCGAATGACGATAAACAGATAAGCGGCCATACCGGCAAGGAGCAGAACACCCTCGAGGCGGTTGAGCCTGCCGTCAAGCAGAAGGAGAAACAATACGGCAGATACCGCAACATTCCACCACAGATCGCGGCGTAACATATCTTTGTGGGTTGTGATCGGTCGAAGCAGGGCAGAGACACCGATGACCATGAGAAGATTGAAAATGTTCGAACCGACGATGTTGCCGAGTGAGATATCACTGTTTCCGGCAAGTCCGGCGGTGATCGAGACTGCCGTCTCGGGTGCACTCGTTCCCATCGCCACGATCGTAAGTCCGATCACGATGGAGGGAACACGCAGGATTCCTGCGATGGAAGAGGAACCATCCACGAAGAAATCCGCACCCTTGAGCAGAAGAACAAAACCGACAAGTAGCAATAAGTACATCATAATGACCTCCAGTCTGTGCAGTAAAAAAGAGACTCTTACCGCACGAAAAATAGTGCAATAAAAGTCTCGTTACATACCAGAATGGGTATGGAAACTGCCCGGCCCGAAAGCGTGATGACGAACAGCCTCACATCAGAAGATGCCAACTACTCCCTCGTATTGTTGTGATAATTATTCTATAACACAGGACATGTTATATTGTCAATAAAAAGATTGAAATCGAACACACTTTCTGCTATGATAGATTTGAAATCAGATTGAATCTCACAAAAGTGAAGGTGGCAGACAATGAAGATCATGAAGAACCACAGAGTGTGGATCTGTATGAACTTAATATTGATGATTCTTCTGTCGGGAATGTGCTATGAGTCAGTGAAAGCAGATTCCTTATTGCTGCGTCTGCGCACCGGATCTATCGAGTCACAACAGACGGCACATCATCTGAACGACGCCTTTTTCGGGGGCCCGCAGAATGAGGGAACGGAGGAAGTGTTCGGCGTCAGAGATTTCGATTCGCGCCTGATCGCAGTGCGCAGGACAAGTCGTTTCGGCGGAATCCGTACGGTTCTGCTGGCGTATCTTTTTGTGGTCGTTGTCATCGGACTGACGGGTTGGATCAACCGGATTGTCTTACTCTCGGCGTTGTCGCTGTGTAACAGGCAGACGATCATTCACTATATTCACCAAAAGGACGGAGCCAAAGGCTAACACTTTTCTTATTATGAGATCGACCCGTGTATAACAGGGGTCATATTCGTGTACTTTAAAAATAGTAAGACAGAGTGCTTTTGGCACGGAAATGAGGAGAATATGGCAGCAAATATTTTAGTTGGAATTTTTGCGGTAATCGTGGTGGGCGCAGCGGGATGGTCCTGTTGGTTTGAAAACCACAGACAGTCGGAGAAAGACCTTGAGGAGCAGGTAAATACGCTTCAGGCACAGAGAGCCGACAATAAGAAGTAAAGATTCCTTCTTACATAAGAGAGGAGGGGAAACATGCAACGGAACAGACAGTATATTGCCATAGATTTGAAGTCGTTCTACGCTTCGGTGGAATGCCGGGAGCGGGAACTCGATCCGCTGACGACAAATCTGGTTGTGGCAGATCCGGGTCGAACGGAGAAAACCATCTGTCTGGCGGTGTCCCCTTCTCTGAAAGCATATGGGATTCCGGGACGGGCAAGACTGTTTGAGGTTGTGCAGAAAGTAAAAGAAGCCAACCGAAGACGCCTTCGCTTTGCGCCCGGATCTTCTTTTGTGGGGGAATCTGTGGATGACAGGAAATTGAAGGAGAATGCAGGTGTTGCCATCTCCTATATTACGGCAACGCCGCGGATGGCACTGTATATGGAGTACAGCACGCGGATCTATCAGCTATATCTGAAGTACATTGCGCCGGAGGATATCCATGTATATTCCATCGATGAAGTGTTTATGGATGTTACGCATTATCTGAACACCTACCGGATGACGGCGTATGAACTGGCAGGAAAACTGATCCGGGAGGTTTATAAGGAGACGGGGATTACCGCGACAGCAGGGATCGGGACGAATCTGTATCTTGCGAAGATCGCGATGGACATTGTTGCAAAGCATATTCCGCCGGATCGGACAGGGGCACGTATCGCACAGCTTGATGAGATGACCTATCGTCAGCTTCTGTGGGATCACAGGCCGATCACGGATTTCTGGCGCGTGGGAGCGGGATATGCGAAGAAGCTTGAGGCGAGCGGTATCTACACGATGGGAGATGTGGCGCGCTGCTCGGTCGGCAAGCCGAATGAATATTATAACGAAGAACTGTTGTATCAGATGTTTGGAATCAATGCCGAGCTTCTGATCGATCACGCGTGGGGATATGAACCCACGACGATACAGGATGTGAAAGCCTATAAGCCGCAGTCGAACAGCGTTGGATCCGGACAGGTATTGCATTGCCCGTATCCGGCGGATAAGGCGAGACTTGTGGTGCAGGAGATGACGGATGTTCTGGTGCTTGATCTGGTCGACAAAGGACTTGTCACGGATCAGATGGCGCTTACGGTAGGGTATGATATTGACAACTTAAAAGGCGCGACTTCCACCGTATATCGGGGAGAAGTGACAACCGACCGGTACGGAAGAAGGATTCCGAAACATGCGCATGGGACGGCAAATCTAGGGGAGGCAACTTCTTCCACCAGAAAGATTACGGATGCCGTTATGGAGCTTTATGACCGGATTGTGGATGAGAAACTTTTGATCCGCAGAGTGAATCTGGTGGCCAATCATATTGTAAAAGAGGGAACCGTTACACCGAAGCAGGAATATGAGCAGCTGGATCTCTTTACCGATTATGAGGCAAGACAGGAACAGAGTGAAAAAGAAAAGGAAGAAATGCAGCGCGAGAAGCAGATGCAGCACGCGGTGCTTGACATAAAGAAAAAATACGGAAAGAATGCGATCTTAAAAGGCATGAATCTGCAGGAGGGGGCAACGATGCAGGAACGCAACCGGCAGATCGGAGGGCACAAGGCATGACAAAACCGACGAACAGTCACAGGTACGATGACATCATAGGACTTCCTCATCCGGTATCAACGAAGCATCCGCAGATGGCGCGTGAGGACCGGGCGGCGCAGTTTTCGCCTTTTGCGGCACTCACCGGATACGATGCGGCCATCTCAGAGACGCAGAGACTGACCGAAACGCGCAGAGAGCTTGATGAAAACCAGAAGGCAAAGCTGGATGAGAAGATGGCGATTCTTCTGGATCGGCTGGAGGAACGTTCGACCGTACGGATCACCTATTTTCAGGCGGACGAGAAGAAGGATGGAGGAGCGTACCGGACAGTCGAGGGCGTGATCCGCAAAGTGAAAGAGTACGAGAAAATGATACTGATGGAAGATGGAACGCTGATTCCGATCGCAGATATGACGGGGATTGAAAGCGCTGTTTTTGCGGAAAGTTTTGATTCCTATTCGGGGGATGGTATGGTATAATTTTATGTAAGTAAAGTTGTAGGAGGTATATACAAATGAAGAGTCTGGGGAAGAAGCTGATCGCTGTACTGGCGGTGGTTCTTGTGGTGCTTGTGGCGTGGCAGGTATTGGTTCTGACACTCCTGGACAAGCATATTATTAATACGTTTCTGGCACTGATCCTGACAACGATCGTGGTGGCGGTCATGATCGCATTGATCGTGATATCCGTGAAGTATGTCATTGAGCCGATCAAGATGGCTTTGTCCGGTCGTCAGCCTGAGGCTGATTCGAAGATGGCGGTTCGTGCACAGAAGATTGCCGACAGACAGGATGATATCGGCAAGATGTTCCGTGAAGTGCAGGGATCGGTCGGTTCTTTTGCACAGGTGATCTCCGGAATCCGTAATGCGACAGAGGAACTTGAGAAAGTGACCGAAGAGTTTCAGGAGATGTTTGCGAACATGACCAGTTCTGTGGACGAGACAAATTCTGCAGTGGGAGTGATTGCAGAGAACACGATGGTACAGTCCAATCATACGCTTGATATGAAGGACAAGATCGATGCGATCGGAACAACGATCGATTATATTTCAACGAATATTGCAAATCTGACACAGAGTGTGCAGACACTGAGTGAATATAATGATTCGGTTGATGCGATCATGCAGGAGCTTATGAGCATCAACGAGAAGAACGGTGAGTCGATCGAGAATGTAAGACAGCAGACCGAACTTACTAACAGTTCTGCGCAGCAGATCCGTAAGGCTGCTGAGATTATCGCCGGTATCTCAAGTCAGACGAACCTGCTTGCTTTGAATGCAAGTATTGAGGCTGCCCGTGCCGGTGAGCACGGAAGCGGATTTGCGGTTGTGGCAGAGGAAATCCGTGTACTGGCAGATCAGTCGAAGGAATCGACCGAACAGATCAATAATGTTGTCAATGAGCTGATCAGCAACTCTGAGGTCAGCGTAGCAACGACACAGGAAGTATCAGAGGCGTTTGCGGCACAGAGTGAGAAAGTCAATGAGACGGTATCCATCTTTAAGTCGCTGCATTCCGAGATTAAGAAGGTGCGTGGATCCATCGAGGGAATCAACGAGGAAGTCGGAGCTCTTGAGGAACACAAGAATGTGATCGAGAGTGGAATCGATGCGCTGTCCGAGGCTTCGGAAGAAAATTCTTCCAATGCACAGGTTACGACCGAGAATCTTGCGGGATTCCAGGAGACGGTTCAGGAGTGCGGTGCCAAGACCAATCGTGTTGTCGGCGTGACGGAAGAACTGGTCGGATATATTCGACAGTTTGATGCGGATAATGTGCGTGAGAAAATGATGGGCGAATAAACCATACATAGTGTAAGTACAAAAGATGTTGTTCACGGGAGTGAGCAGCATCTTTTTTGTTTGGTTTAAGCTTGAGCGGACAGAAATCATAAAAGGAGCCAAATGAAGATTTTACAAATTCAATGATTTTGTCTAAAATCGTGCTCAACGCAAAAGCCAGCAGCAGAGCCGAGCACGAGCGAGTCGCCACAGGAGTTTCGCAAACGCCTAATATAAAAAATTGAAAAATGTTAACATGTAGTTTTGAAAACTACATAAAGTAGTGGACAAAAAATATGAAATAGATTACAATATCAGATGTTGAGTGAAAGGAACATTTATGAATCACGAACAGAGGGTAATTTATTATCAGGATGAATTAAATGATGAGTTTGCTGGGGATACTATTAAGGCAAAGAAGATCGATGCATCTTATCGATACCGCAGAGCGTCCGTATTTGAGAAGGCGGCGCATATCTTCTGGTATCATGTGATCGCCATCCCGCTCGCAAAAGTATATATGAAGCTGCATTTTAGACATAAAGTAGTGAATCGGCAGGTGCTGCGTATGGCTGCCGGACAGGGGTATTACATGTACGGAAATCACACTCATCCGCTTGGAGATGCCGTCATTCCGACACTGGTAAACCGCCCGGTTGACGTGGCAACGATCGTGCATCCGAACAATGTATCGATGCCGGTATTGGGGCGGATCACACCGTATCTCGGAGCGTTGCCGCTACCGGATGACCGGGAGGCAATGAAGCATTTTCTGGAAGCGCTGGATTATGAGCATGTGCAGAAGCATTGCATCATGATCTATCCGGAGGCACACATCTGGCCGTATTATACGAAGATCCGACCGTTTAAGGACAGTTCGTTCCGCTATCCGGTGCAGGCACATGCTCCGGTGTACAGTCTGACGAACACCTACCAAAAAGGCAAGCGGGATAACGTGCCGCAGATCGTATCTTATATTGACGGCCCGTTTTATGCAGATGAGACGCTTCCGGTGAGAGAGCAGAAGCGGCAGCTGCGCGATCAGGTGTATGCTGCGATGTGTGAGCGGGCGAAAAACAATACGGTGGAGCTGATCCGCTACGAACGTAAGAGAGATGAGTAGGAGACTGTTATGATAAATCTGCTTTTTTCCGGAAATGGAAAAGTGTTTGACGGTGTGTTGACCTGCATGCTGTCCATTTTTAAGAGAACCGAGACAAAGGAGCCGTTTTGTATCTATGTCTACACGATGGACGTTACACGGATCAAGCCGGAGTACACGCCGATCTCGGAGGAGATGATCGCGTTTCTCGATGAGGTCGCGAAACAGTATAATCCGGAAAATTCAGTGGTGCGCGTGGATGTGACGGATCTGTACGAGAGAGAATTTGCACATTGTCCGAATGAGGATGCGTACTGCTCGCCATATACGCTGCTTCGCCTTTTTGCGGACGAGGTTCGCGGGATGCCGGATAAGTTGTTGTATCTGGATGTGGACATCCTGTTTAACCGGGACATCTGCCTGTTGTACGACACGGATGTGTCGGATGTGGAGTATGCGGCGGCACGCGATCATTACGGCAAGTATCTGATCCGGCCGGATTATGTGAATGCCGGCGTTCTTCTGCTTAATATGAAGAAGATCAAAGAGACCGGGCTTCTTGTGAAGGCGCGCAAGCTCATTCAGGAGAAAAAGCTTGTGTTTGCGGATCAGTCGGCGGTCATTCGCAGTACGACCGCAAAGAAAATGCTTCCGCAGAAGTTTAATGATCAGAAATTTTTGCATAAGAGCACGGTGGTAAGGCATTTTTCCAAGCGGTTGTTTTATCTGCCGTATCCGCATACGGCGAACATCAAGCAGTGGCGCGTGAGTGATATGCATCGTATCTATCACTATTATGCGTTTGACGATGTGCTGTATGAATATTTATATCTGAAGAGAAAATTTGAGTTGGAACATTAAGATTCGAAAGGGGATTGATCAAGGATGAGTCAGCAGAATGTAATTCCAATTTTTTATGCGTGTGATGACAATTTTGTGAAATATACGATGGTATCGCTGCAGTCGATGAAGGAGCATGCGTCGCGTGATCGAAAGTATTGTGTGCATGTGCTGCACACCAATATCTCGAAAGAGATGCAGGATGTGATGTATGCGATGCAGGACGAACAGTTTACGGTGTGCTTTGACGATGTGACGGATTATTTGAAGTCCATCAATGACAAGCTGCCGCTGCGCGATTACTATTCGAAGACCACATATTTCCGCCTTTTTATTGCGGAGATGTTTCCGGAGTACGATAAGGCAATCTATATCGACAGCGATACGGTTGTGCTCGGAGATATCGCGGATCTGTACGCGTATGATCTGGGCGAGCATTATGTAGGTGCGGTGAGAGACCAGGTGATGGTGCAGACCGACGTGTACGGAACGTATGCGGAAAAAGTCGTTGGTGTGGATCGCAATGCCTTTTTCAATGCGGGACTGCTTGTGATCAATTGTGTGCAGTTCCGGGCAAAGCATGTGCTGGATCAGTTCATTGAGCTGTTGCATGTGTACAATTTTGTTGTTACGCAGGACGAGGATTATCTGAATCTGATCTGCAAGGACAATGTATTCTGGCTGCCGCCACAGTGGAACACGGAGGTGTTTGGCGAGATTCCGTGCGAGGAGGAGAGCATCTGTGTGCTGCATTATATCATGGTGTCAAAGCCGTGGCATTACAGGGATTGCCGGATGCAGGAGTATTTCTGGGAATATGCGAAGAAAACGGTCTGCTACGGGGAGATCGTTGCCGAGCTTGAAAGCTATACGGATGAGCAGCGCGCAAACGATGCGGCTTCCGGTGACCGGCTGATGGTGACTGCGCAGAATGAGATCGACAATGAGAACAATTACATGAATCTGTTTCAGAGGGGGCTGCTGAAGTCGCGTGACCGTATCGAGGTACTGGAGAAGATCGCACAGCTTGAGCGCGAGGGCCGCTTTGATGAGGATGTCGAGGAGGATCCGCCGACGAAGGAGTTAAAGCCGGAGGATATCGATTATCTGCGCAAAAAGCTCAGCAGTAAGATCAAGACGAAGCTGACCTACAAGGTGGCGAGAAGTTTTCTCAACAATATCATCTCGAATAAGCAGCTGATCATCAAAGATATCAAGGGGATTGAAAATATGAACGCGTTAAATTCCGGTGCGGTCATTACCTGCAACCATTTTAATGCGTTTGACAGTTTTGCAATCCAGATTGCCTACGAGCAGTCCGAGCAGCGCAAGCGTAAGCTCTACCGCGTGATCCGTGAAGGCAATTATACGAATTTCCCGGGCTTTTACGGTATGCTGATGCGCAACTGTTACACGTTTCCGCTCAGCTCGAACAAGGATACGATGCGCAAATTCATGCATTCGATGGATGCGGTGCTGCAGCACGGCGATTTCATGGTCGTCTATCCGGAGCAGAGTATGTGGTGGAACTACCGCAAGCCGAAGCCTTTGAAGAAAGGGGCGTTCACGTTTGCGGCAAAGAATCAGGTGCCGGTACTTCCGTGCTTTATCACGATGGAGGACAGTGATATCCTAGGTGAGGATGGCTTCTATGTGCAGGAGTACACGATAAATATTGCGCCTGCCATCTATCCGGATCCGCAGAAATCACGTGCCGTCAACACTGAGATGATGAAGGAGAAGAATTTCGAGGTCTGGAAAGAAATCTATGAGACGACCTATGGGGAAGAACTTGTTTATGATACGGATGATATTCCGACTATTGCATAATAGATACGGGTTGTGTATGATGTTAAATATAAATTGAAAAGTAAAGGAGAGTTGAGTTATGAAAAACATGGGAAAGAAACTCGGAAGCCTTTTTCTGGCTTTTGCAATCCTGCTGACTGCGGTTGTATGTGATGTTACACCGGTACAGGCAGCAAGCAAGAGCAGTGAACAAATATTAACGAGTGTGTTTGCGGCTCGTGATGAGGCAACTGTTGGTGAAACTTTATCAGCTTCGTTTTCTTTGAAAGAGAATGCAGGTATTGTTGTGTCCATATATACAACATCACCAGCTCCGATAAAGACGTTATTGTGTGATGAGAGTAATACACCGGTTGAAGATATTCGTTCTGCAGGAGCCGAGAGCTATGAAACCGTTGAGTATGAAGGAACAACCTATTATGGTATATATGATACCTATAGTTCAAAAACAGCAGGCGATTATATATATAATCTTCAGTTCTCTGAGAATACTGAGGTGTTAATTGATATTTCGCAGGTTAACAATGTATCCATTCAGCCGAAGGCAACCATTACCGCCGGATTTACAAAGAAATTATCTGTTTCCGGTGCTAAGGTAAAGAAGTGGGAATCTCGTAATAAAGCAATCGCAACCGTAGATAAAAACGGTAAAGTGACCGCTAAGAAGAAAGGTAAGACGAAAATTGTCGCAACGCTTGCAGATGGCAAGACCAAACTGACATGTACGGTTACGGTTGCGGCGAATAAATATTCAGCAGCAAAATATAATGTTGATGATGCCAAGAAAGGTAGTAGCGCTATTGTGCCATATGCAGCTGCTTTTGACAGTAAAGGTAATATTGTAATCAAGGCGCAGGTTATTAACAATGCATCATACCGCCTTGGGCAGATTAAAAACCTTAAGTTTGTTGTGGAGGATGAAAATGGAAAAGTTGTAGGAACTTATAAAGCTGCAACAACTAATGTAAATGTGCTTTCACAGTCAACAAAAGATTATACATTCATCATTAAGAAGGCTGATCTGAAAAAGAAAAAAGTTGATTTGAGAAATTCGTTGATAACTGTGAAGATAAAAAATGCTGACAAAGCGGCCGTATACTATCGCTAGAGAATGTAGCAAATTCGGGTTTGCCGACTTAGATTTTTCGTATTCTAAGGCGGACGACACCGGATAATATAGTTACTACAATTGGCAGTGTGATTTATGAAATAGTGACGGAATTAAAAGGATTTCATAACCTGATTGACTTTCAAGCCTTACGACATCGGACCATACAGTGATTTTTTTAGAAAAATTTGCAAGTTAACTTTTGCGGTACATCTTTGATGTATCGCCCTCAGGCGTGAAATAATGGAACGGTGAAGCAGTTGCAAATTTGTCCTAAAAAACTAAGTATGGATCCGATGTCTGTAGATTGGAAAT
>CAKRKX010000070.1 GCA_934358675.1 uncultured Agathobacter sp.
CCTCTACCGCATTGATCATTCCCTGATCCTCGGAAACCGGAATGAATGCACCGCTTAATCCGCCGACATAAGAAGAAGCCATAACGCCACCCTTCTTGACCTGATCATTTAACATCGCAAGTGCCGCAGTCGTTCCCGGCGCACCCGCATACTCAAGACCACACTCACAGAGAATATCCGCAACACTGTCGCCGATTGCCGGTGTCGGAGCAAGCGAGAGATCAATGATTCCAAACGGAATTCCGAGCTTCTTTGATGCTTCCTGCGCTACAAGCTGTCCGACACGCGTTACCTTGAATGCGGTTTTCTTGATGGTCTCGCAGAGCACCTCAAAGCTCTCGCCGCGTACTTTCTCCAAAGCCGTTTTTACAACGCCCGGTCCGCTGACGCCGACATTGATGACCGCATCCGCCTCGGTGACACCGTGGAATGCGCCTGCCATAAACGGGTTGTCATCCGGTGCGTTACAGAATACAACCAGCTTCATACAGTCTGCAGAATCGTTGTCTTTGGAAATCTCGGCTGTCTGCAGGATGATCTCACCCATCAGACGCACGGCATCCATATTGATTCCTGTCTTGGTCGATGCAAGGTTTACGGAACTGCACACTCTTTCTGTGTTGTGCAGTGCCTGTGGAATCGAACGGATCAGAAGTTCATCCGCCTTTGTCATTCCCTTTGAAACAAGTGCCGAATAACCACCGATCAGGTTGACACCTACTGTCTTTGCCGCACGATCGAGTGTCTGTGCAAGCGTAACAAAATCTTCCGATGTCTTGCATGCCGATCCGCCGACCAAAGCGATCGGTGTCACGGAAATACGCTTGTTGACGATCGGAATACAATAATTATTCTCGATACTCTGACCAACTGCTACCAGATCCCTGGCAACCGTTGTAATCTTGTTATAAATCTTCTCATTGACACGATCCAGATCCGAATCAATACAATCCAAAAGACTGATTCCGAGTGTAATGGTACGGACATCGAGATTCTCCTTCTCGATCATGTCATTGGTTTCTAAGACTTCTCCGATATTTATCATGATTTGCTCCTTCTTATTGCATGACACATTTTTAGATTCTGTGCATTTTCTCAAAAATTTCCTCGCGCTGGCATTTGATCGTTACACCGATCTCCTCGCCAAGCTTGTCCATCTCGTTTGAGATATCCGCAAAAGATTTCTTTGCACCGCTCATATCGGTAATCATCATCATATTAAAGAACCCGGATACGATCGTCTGTGAAATATCAAGAATATTTACGCCATTGTCTGCAAGATAGGTGCAGACCTTTGCGATAATACCTACAGTATCCTTACCAACGACGGTAATAATTGTCTTGTCAATCGTCTTTTCCATTGTACTATTCTCCTTTTTACTCTGCCCGAAGAATCGGTGATACGCTGTCCCTTTTTGCTACAAGCATCGGGAAATCATTCGCATTATACGGATTCTCTCCCATTGTCACTTCCAGCCTTACCGCCTCGTAAGCCAGTTCCTCGTAATTATTTTCCTTGCTCAGGTGGCCCAGTATCACTGTGCCGAATTTATCATGAAGAAGTTCGCCGAGCAGTTGCCCACTCCGCTCATTCGACAGATGTCCTCTGTCTCCCAAAATCCTTCGCTTCAAAGGATACGGATATGCACCCGTTTCCAGCATATGGATATCGTGGTTTGCTTCCAAAAGCAGGATATCCAGACTCTGAAGCTGCGACACGATCTCGTCATTGTAAGTACCAAGATCTGTCACGACCGCCACCACGCGATCGCCTTTTGCAATCTTGTATGCGACCGGATCAGCCGCATCATGTGAGATGGAGATCGGTGTGATATGTAAATCGCCGATTTCAAACGCTTCCTTCGGTCGGATCACATGAAAAAGGCTTTCATCGATCTTGCCAACTGAGGACGTGTTTTTAATTGCCTCGATCGTTCCCTCCGTTGCATACATCGGCAGACCGTATCTTCTCGCCATCACGCCAAGCCCGGCAATATGATCAATATGTTCATGTGTGATCAGTATTCCCTGCATGTCCTTACTCGTGAGGTCGATCTCATTCAATCCGTTCTCAATGCGTTTCCCGCTGATGCCTGCATCAATGAGCACATGGCAGTCATCCGATCCCACACAGATACAATTGCCGCTGCTTCCGCTGGCAATACTACATAATTCTAACATCTTAATTCTCTTTCCAGTATAAATCGATACGATCTCCGTCGTGAAGAGGCTGCGTAAATTCCGCTTCCTCACCGTTGATCAGAGTTGCGATCGCACGACCTCTTCCCGCATTCAGATCAAACGTAATGCGGTCAAAGATGTCAACAAAGATATAGGAATCCTTTCCCATCAGCTCCACGGCCTCCCCGTTGACAGTAACCACAACACTTGTCTGTGGAATTGCAGCTTCCGGCTGCTCTTCCTGTTGCTTTTCTACCGTTTCGGTCTGCGCTTCTGTCGCATCGTCAGTCACCGTTCCTTCAGTGCCTTCGGTAGCATTATACCGATTCTCACTCTCCGGCGCAACCCCAAAGGAGAGAACCGTCCAATCGATCGTAAAATTATCATATACCAGCGTATCAAAATCGCCCACGCGGTTGTTGACTAAGATATCATGATCGTGATCCACTTCGACATCCATAAACTCCGCAACCTGACCTAACGTATAATAATTGCGCGTCTCAATCTCATCGCCCTCCTGAATCTCATAAGAAGCAGGCTCTAAGCTTCCGTTGACCTGTACAAACTTCGGGCAGACGATCATCTTGCCGTTGACGATCACCGACATATTTGACTCGTGGTACTCTTCCAGCTGACCGACCGTATATACCGCATCGTCTCCGGCGGTGGACGGCTCGATCGTAATCTCGCAATTCGGCACGAGCGGCGTGTTGATATTCGCCGGATCCCCGTTTAACGTCACGATCGCAGGCTCTCCCGCCTCGCCGCGGGCAATCCTTGTCGCTCCGTTTACCGTGAAATTGATCGGCATACCGCGCTTCGGGAACAACTGATCATTCGGAAATCCTGCCTGAAGTGCCGCATCCATGATCGTCAGGCGATTGTTATCATACAACTTCAAACGCTCCCCGTTAAAACGGACCATAATAAAATTATTCTTCTGTTCAAAATAATTCAGGCAGATACCGATCGGCGTTACAAGAAGCGGATCCTTTCTGATATCCTCCTGCTCAAAATTGACTTCTTTTAAGACTTCCTCACCGCGCAAAGCGACACGCTCCGCAGGAAGATCCAGCTTTTCGGCAAGCGCCTCTGTAAATCCGTGGATCTTACCGCCGCCACCGACAACAAAGCAGGCACTCACGGTCTTATCTCCGTTGAGTTCTTTGATCTTGGCTGCAACCTCCGTCGTGATCTTGTCGACGGTCGGCTGTACCAGTTCCCAGATCTCGTCCGCCGGAACCGTGTGGGAAATACTCATGATATCCTCATACGTCACTTCCCGATCCGTTGTAGATGCAAGTTTCATCGCTTCCGCTGTCTTGAAATCAACAAGATAGTGCTGCACGATCAGTTCCGTCAGTTCATCGCCCGCATATGGGATCATTCCGTACGCGATAATGCTTCCCTCTCTCGTGATCGAGATATCCGACGTTCCCGCTCCCACATCGACCAAAGCGATATTGAGCATTCGAAAATTCTCCGGGATGGCAACATTGATCGCCGCGATCGGCTCGAGTGTCATATTCGCAACCGTCAGTCCTGCCTGTCCGACTGCCGAATACAATCCGTCAACAACATCCTCCGGAAGGAATGTCACGATCACGTCCTCCCCGATCTTGTTTGCCTTATGCCCCTCAATGCTGATAAACAGATCATCATTGAGATAATATTTCATAACCGAATAACCGACACAATAAAATTTGTATCTCGTATCATTTTTCTCTTTTAAAATATCCTGCGCACTCTCAATTCCAAGCAGGTTGAGTGTGTGAATATCTTCCGCCGTAACCACGGTCTCTTCCGCATACTCATACTCCACATGTGTCGTGACCGTCTTGAGCACACGACCTGCGGCAGCGATACACACTTCGGAAAGCGGCTCACCGATCTGGTTTTCAAGTTCTTCCTTGACCACATTGATTGTTCGTGCCACACGTCCGATATCGTGGATCTGTCCGTCAAGCATCGCTCGCGTCTCATGCTGTCTGACACTCTGTGCCACTACATTAAATTCATCATCCCCTGTCAGATATCCGACCGTACCTACAATATTACGCGTTCCGATATCCAGGCCAAACACTTTATTCATATGCTCTCTCCCTTAAAGCTTCATCGATCTGTGTGAACGTCTCCTCCGGCGTGCCGTTGTTGTCAATGACAACCGCGCAATGCCTGCGATACGCTTCCTCACTCAACTGACTGGCAAAAATCTGATCCACTTTTGCATCCGAGTACCCTCTGGATGCCTTTAAGCGGGCTCTTCGATTTTCCCTGCTAGTATCAATATACCAAAGTTCATCGCAAATTTCATCATAATATTCTTCAATTAGTAACGCAGCTTCCAAAACCAGAAGTTTTAACACGCCCACGCTGCGCTCCGCAGCAAGCTGCTGCTTTACATATTCCTTAACCGCCGGATGAACGATACCGTTTAACCGGTCCCGTTTCGCATCGTCTGCAAAAATGACCGCTGCAAGTTTCGGTCGATCAAAATGCCCGTCCGCACAATAGATATCTTCGTTTCCGAAACATTCGAACAATTTCTTATAACAATCCGTGCCCGGCTCCATGAGATCATGCGCGATCTCATCTGCAAGCATAACCCGTACATCGGGCTTTGACGCCAGATAATCCAGTATTTTTGATTTTCCGGCTCCGACTCCGCCGGTAATTCCTATGAACTTCATCCCGTTCTCCTTAATGCGCATCGTACCAGTTATAACCATACTCCGTTCCGACGGCAAGCTCTACCTGAAGATCAGCCGCTCCGCGCATCTCTTCCTCAAGGAGTGCGATCACCGCATCCTTTTCCGCCTCTGCCGTCTCGATCAGAAGTTCATCGTGTACCTGAAGGATCAGACGCGACGTATATCCATCCCGAATCAGCCGGTCATGCACGCGGATCATCGCGATCTTGATAATGTCTGCCGCCGTACCCTGGATCGGTGCATTCATCGCCACACGCTCACCGAACTGCCGCTGCATAAAATTGCTGGATGACAATTCCGGAATCGGACGGATTCTTCCGTAAAGTGTTCTTGTAAAACCACATTCCTTCGCCTGTGCGACCGTCTGATCCAGAAACTCCTTGATCTTCGGGTATGTTGCAAAATAACTGTCAATAAATCCCTGCGCTTCCTTCTGTGGAATGTTCAGATCCTGACTTAAGCCAAAAGCGCTGATTCCGTATACGATACCGAAGTTGACCGCCTTGGCATTTCTTCTCTGTAAATCTGTAACATCCTCAAACGGCACGCCAAACACCTTCGATGCCGTACTTCTGTGGATATCCTGATTCTCTCTGAATGCCTCGATCAGCCCCTCGTCTCCCGAGATATGGGCCAGAAGCCGGAGTTCGATCTGCGAATAATCGGAATCCACAAACAGATCCCCGTCCTTCGGATGAAAGACTTTGCGGATCATCTTTCCAAGTTCCATACGGATCGGAATATTCTGCAGATTCGGGTCCGTGCTGCTGAGTCGTCCGGTCGCCGTAATCGTCTGATTAAAACTGGTGTGGATCTTCCCCGTCTCGTCAATAAAATTGGCAAGACCATCCGCATAAGTGGATTTCAGTTTCGAAAGTTTACGGTATTCTAAGATATCCGCAACGATCGGATAATCCGGTGCCAGTTTATCCAACACATCTGCTGCTGTGGAGTATCCGGTCTTCGTCTTCTTTCCATTCGGCAACTGAAGATTCTCAAAGAGGATGACCCCAAGCTGCTTTGGGGAATTGATGTTAAACTCCTCGCCCGCTTCCTCATAGATCTTCTTCTCATATTCCGTGATCGAACCGGCAAGCTGCTCACCGTATTCCCTGAGTGCATCCGCATCGATACAGATGCCCTCCCTCTCCATATCGGAAAGCACAAACACAAGCGGCATCTCGATCTCGTTAAAAAGTGTCTCCATCTCGTGCTGCTGCAGCGCTTCCAAAAGCACCGGATACGATTTCCATGCGATATACGCCTCATAACAGGCATACGCCATCGCCGCCGGCTCATTCTCTGTCAGAACCGCACCTGCTTCGCTTTTGCCGAGATAATCCGCCTTCGTTGGAACCATCAGTCCCAGATAATCCTTGGCAACATCATCATACGGATAATCTCCTTTGAGCGGATTCAGCAGATACGCCGCCACCGTCCTGTCAAAGAAACGCGCGCGGAACGCAAGATAGTCCTCCCACGCATCCGCCTTTGCCTCATCCGGGAAGAATCTTAGATCCGGCTTTAAGTCCGCCGCGATCAGTTTACTCTCTCTCCTATTGATCAGCTGGTCCACCAGTTCGTCCGATGTCAGTTCCTCTCCTGTCACAAACAGACAGATATCTTCCTCGGAAAAAGCCACCGCCATCGCCGCAAACGCATTTTTCGGTGCCTCCGCAAACAGTCGCATCTGTCCGTCCTGTTCCTGCTTTGTATCCTTGCCGGAAGCAAACGGCACAATATAATAGCCGACCGGATCATTTCCGATCTTCTTCCAGATCTTATCCGCCTCTGCCTTGTCCCTTACAATGCGAAAATGCTCCTGCGCCTGATTCTTCGGAGCATCCACCTCAAATCTTCCAAGCAGATTCTTAAACTCCAGACGCTTGCACATCAGATACGCATCCTCTGTGTAGAGATCCTGTACATCGTCAAGCTTTGCCTCCGCAAAATCATACTCGATCGGCACATCGGTAATGATCGTTGCCAGTTCCTTACTGAGTACTGCCTGATCCCAGAACTCCACAATATTCTTCGAAGCGCGCGGCGGCTTGACATTGGCAGCATCCTCATGTACCGCCTCAATGCTTCCGTACTTCTCAATGAGCGCGGTCGCCGTCTTCTCACCGATGCCCGGAACTCCCGGAATATTGTCGGCCGTGTCGCCCATGAGCGCCTTGACATCGATAAACTCCTTCGGAGTCACAAGATAGCGCGCCTTGACATCTTCCGCCAGATAATTTTCAATTTCGGTTCCTGTCTTCTTGGTCTTTGGAATACGGATCTTGACATGCTCCGTTGCAAGCTGCAACAGATCGCGGTCTCCGGATACGACCGAGACATCCATGCCTTCCCGTTCGCCCATTCCCGCGATTGTTCCTAAGATGTCATCTGCCTCGTAACCCTCCATCTCCACGATACGCACGCCCATCGCCGTCAGCATCTCTTTCATGAGAGGCACCTGCTGGCGCAGCGCATCGTCCATCGGAGAGCGGGTTCCCTTGTAGGCATCAAACATTTTATGACGAAAAGTTGGTGCATGGACGTCAAATGCCACAGTCAGATAATCCGGCTTCTCCTCCTCAAGAATCTTAAACAGAATATTAAGGAAACCGTACACGGCATTCGTGTGCAGTCCTTCCGAATTCGTCAGATCCGGCAATCCGAAGAAAGCGCGGTTTAGTATACTGTGTCCGTCAATCAACACCAACTTTTTATTCATTGATAACTCCTTCATACAGATCCTGCATCCAGGATCTGTGAAATGTATTCTGCGCTAGATTGCGCGGGTTGCCTGCTTTAACCAGGCAAGTTCCTCACCCTCAAGGTAAGGCGATACAACATCATATACACCTTCATGGTACGCATTCAGGCGCGCCTTCTCGGTCGATGTCATCTGCTCCGGGTCAATCGCATCCAGATCGATTGGAACATACGTGATATTCTCAAAATACATGAACTGTCCGAACTCATTCTTCTCGCCCTCGTGACAGACAAGTTCGTTCTCCAGTCGGATACCGTACTTGCCCTCAATATAGATGCCCGGCTCATCCGTTGTGATCATGCCCTCTTCAAAGACGCACTCCTTGGAAACAGCGCTATTCTGCCAGCGGAAACTGTTCGGTCCCTCATGCACATTCAGCACATAGCCTACACCGTGTCCGGTTCCGTGCTTGTAATCCATTCCGGCTTCCCAAAACGGCTCTCTTGCGACAATATCAATATTTCTTCCGGTACATCCGTGCAGGAAACGCACATTGGCAAGATTCATGTTCGAGCGGCATACACGCGTAAAGTCCGCTTTCATCTCATCCGTCACCGGTCCGAGTGCAAATGTTCTTGTAATGTCGGTCGTACCTTCCAGATAATGTCCGCCGGAATCCACCAGAAGAAGTCCTTCCGGCTTCAATGCAACATCCGATTCCGGAGTTGCCGCATAATGTACGATCGCACCGTGATCCGCATAACCGCAGATCGTGTCAAAGCTGAGATCTAAGAATCCTTCCTGTGCGGCACGAAGCTCTGCCAGATAATCCGATGCGGAAATCTCCGTCATTGGTATCTTGCCCACATTCGTCTTCAGCCAATACATGAATTTGCACATTGCAACCGCATCCTTGACGTGTGCATTTCTTGTGTTATCCACTTCCGTCTTATTCTTGACAGATTTCAGCGGAGTCGTTGGATCCACATCATCGATCACCTTGTTCGAATCTGCGATATTGTTACAGATGCGGTAATTTACAACAGCGCGATCCATCAGGATCGTCTCATTCCCCAATGTCTTTACATAATCGTAAAATGCCTCATACGGCTGCGTCTTGATCTGATTTTCATCTAAATACTTGCGAAGCTTCTCATCCACGATCTCTTCCTGCACAAACCATGTACAGGAATCCTTCGTCATTGCCAGATAGGACAATACGACCGGAACATAACTGATATCGTTGCCTCGCACATTAAGAAGCCACGAGATGTCATAAAGAGAGGACAAAAGATGCACGGTTGCGCCTTTTTCATCCATCACTTTTCTTACTGCCGCGATCTTGTCCGCCGTACTTCTTCCGCTGTACTGTGTGTCAAGAACCCATGCCTTCTCGCAGGACATTGCCGGGCGATCCTCCCAGATCAGGTCGATCAGGTCCTCATCCACATAGAGCGTTCCCTTCTTCTCGTCCGCGATCTTCTTTAATTCCTCGCCCCAGTGACCGTTTACCACACGGCCGTCAAAGCCGATGCAGCCGCCCTCTTCAAGCATATTTTTGATGTACTCGTTTACCGTCGGCACACCTTCCTCGCCCATGCGATACAGTGTCACGGTTGTTCCCTCAAGCTGCTTTGCTGCCTGAACAAAATATCTTCCATCCGTCCACAGTCCCGCCTCGGTCATCGTGATAACAGCTGTACCGGCAGATCCTGTAAATCCGGTAATAAATTTTCTTGCCTTAAAATGCTCTCCGACATACTCCGACTCATGAAAATCGGCGGTCGGCACAACATAGATCGTAATTCCGCGCTTCTGCATCTCCTCGCGAAGTGCAACAAGTCTCTTTTGAATCATTACTGATCCTCCTTCATTTCAAAAAACTTAGTATCCAGTTCCGGGTAGGAACGCTTCAGTGAAATCGGCTTGCCGGAACGATTCAAAAAGCAATGGCTGCTGTGTCCTGTCGTGCGCAGTTCCCCGGTCTCTTTGTCTGTCATAACATATTCCACTTCCATCTTGATTCCGTTGTATTTGACCAGTTTGGTCTGGATCACAACCGTATCGTCAAAATGGACCATACTGTGATACACAACCGAAATGGACAACACCGGACTGATGATCTCCATCTCTTCCATCTCTTTATAATTCAGCCCGATCTGCTCCATCAGATCCATGCGGGCCTCCTCCATCCACTTCACATAATTACTGTGATGGATGATTCCCATCTGATCCGTCTCATAATACTTCGCACGATGCTCATAAGGGCGAATTTTCATTTCCGTAAATGGTTTTGCAACTTCAATTTCCTGTTTCATCATCAAATACCTCCTATTGTCAGTCTCTGTGATGTAGGCCGTCAGCCACTTTTCATTTTTCCGACGGCTTGCCTTTCTATTATGCCACAAAACACGTCAAAATTCAATCAGCCCTGCATCTCTTTATACACTTCGATATAATCACTCTCATCTGCAAAAAGTTCATATCTTCCGTCAACAAATCCCATATATCCGCAGTCCACTACATATCCCTTCATACCATCCGCTTCCTTTCATTCAATTCCGATTTCCACATGACTTTTCACAGTCACATCTCTTTGTTGAATGTATTATCGCGGATTAAGTGTCCCATAATACGGACAAAGGCTCCGGATTTTTCAATCCGAAGCCTTAAAACTCATTTTAGTCTTCTTTTTCACGTTCTTCGTTTTCCGCAAGAAGCATCTTACGCACTTTCTTACTTGCAACGACATTGTATTTCTTTGCATAAGCCTCAAAATTGGCGAGATACTCGTCATTCTTCATATGGCGCACGCTCTTGACATACTGATGTGTATCAAATTCGGACGTCTCCGTCTCGATCATCGCTACCGCAACGTTCGAACAGTGCGCCGCAATACGCTCAAGGTTCGTCAACAGGTCATTGAATGCGAATCCCTGCTTCAACTCACACTTACCCTCACGAAGTCTTGTTACATGACGATTCTTAAGATCGTTGCACAGGATTCCGATCAGCTCACGAAGCGGCTCAACCTTGGCAGCCTTCGCAAGATCATCCTCACAGAACGCGCTCACGGTGAGATCCACAAGCTCATGTACCGCGGATTCCAATACCTCCAGTTCATTCTGTGCGGATTCCGAAAATGCGATCTTCTTCTCCGCCAGCTCGTTTGCGACATTGGAAATATTGACCGCATGATCACCCAGTCGCTCAAAGTCACTGATCGTATGCAGGAATTTCGATACCTGCTGCGTCTGTGACATCGACATCTCCTGTCCTGTCAGCTGCATCAGATATGTACCGAGTTTATCCTCATACTTATCGATCAGGTTCTCTTTTTCCTGCACCTTATTGTATTTATCCTGCGAATAATTCGTCAATAGATTCAGTGCACGATAAATATTCTTGCGTGCCTTCTTTGCCATACCGTTCATCGCCGTATGGCTCTGTCCGATTGCAAGTGCCGGATATGCAAGGAAACGCTCCTCCAGCAGATCAAAGTCCGCCTGCTCCTCTAAATCCTCCGGACTGTCCTTGACAAGGCGGAATACCAGCTTCTCGATCTGTGGAATAAACGGAATGAGAAGCAGGATCGTTGCAAGACGGAATACCGTATTCATCAGTGCGATCGTTACCGGTCGCATCGTCATATCCATAAACGAAAAATGCACAAAAGCATTCACGCTGTAGAATGCGATCGACCAGAAGATCATACCGAACAGATCGTTTAAAAGATAGATCAGCGCGGTACGCTTACCGTTCTTGTTCGTTCCGATCGAAGAAAGAAGTACCGGGCACGCCGCACCGACACCGATTCCCATCGTGATCGGAAGTGCTGCAGCAAAGCTGATACTTCCCGTCACAGACAACGCCTGTAAGATACCGACCGAAGCCGATGCACTCTGTAATACCGCCGTAAAAGCGATACCGACAAGAATTCCGAGGAACGGATTCGTAAACATGGTCAGCATGTTTACGAAACGCTCATTCTCCTTCAACGGAGATACCGCACCGCTCATCGTCTGCATTCCCACCATCAGGATTGCAAAACCAAGCATGATGTCTCCGACATTCTTGTAAGTTGATTTCTTAAAAAACATCTTAAAGACGATACCGACGATCGCCACCACAGCCGAAATCGTTGCTGTGGACAAAAGCTGGGCAATTCCGCTCTGTCCATCAATATAAGACAGACACAGGATCCATCCCGTGATACTCGTACCGATATTGGCACCCATGATGATTCCGATTGCCTGTGCAACTTTCATCATACCGGAATTTACGAATCCGACAACCATAACGGTCGTCGCCGAGGACGACTGGATGATTGCCGTAACGACGGTTCCCAAAAGAAGTCCCTTGATCGGGGTGTTGGTCAGCTTATACAATACAAGCTCGAGTTTGTTTCCTGCCACTCTCTTCAGTCCGTCTCCCATCAGGGACATACCGAAAAGAAACAAAGCAACACCGCTTAAAAGCGACAGGACAATTGTAATGCCACTCATATTTTAACTATTCCTTTTCTCCTAGTGCTCTACAAGTTCCGATTCATTATAGAACACTTTACTGTGGTTTTACAATCACTTTACCCAAATTTTATAAAATACTTGTTATATTTTTCCCGAGTCATCCACTAACCGAATAGTGATTTCAATGCCTCGATCAGCTTTGAAAAGAAGTCCGAGATTGCCTGTCCGATGCTCTGCAAACCGCCGCTTGAAATGCTGTCCTGCAGCTTATCTGCCCACTCGGACGCCTGATTTGCAATGCTGTCCCAGTTGAGATCAAGGCCTTTTAATTTGTTCAGAAGATCCGCGATCTTCTGCTTATCCTCATCGGAAAGTTTTAAATCATGATCCTTTGCCGCTTCCTCGATCGCAGCCTGGATCTTCTCCGGCGTGTCAAGGTCTCCGCTCGCGATCTTGCTTTTCAGCTCCGCGATCATCGCCTCGATCTCCTGTGGCTCGCCGTCAATGCTCTGCTCAAGCTCTCCAGTAGTAACCAGCTCATCCATCGCCGCATCGACCACCGACTCATCCAATGACTCGCCCGTCATCTTCTGATATGCTTCAAATGTTCCAACCAGTGCAGCCGTACCGGACAGTTCGAACGGTCCCGCAACGATCACGTTGGCATCCTCAATGCCGGCTGTGGCAAGTGCGTTCTTATACATACCCGCAGTACAGTAATTGATATTGTAGGTCGACACCTTCACGCCGCTTCCCTTGTCTGTCAGGGAGATCAGCACCGAAGAAAGCGACTTCGTTCCGATCTGTTTGCTCGGAATATACGCATCCAGATACTTGTGCTCCTCCTCATTGTTGACATAGACAACATCGTACTGATCAAAGTCCGCCGCCTCGATTCCCATATACGATAATACCGTATGCTGCTGATCCGCGGTCAGATCCGCTCCAAGCGCCAGATACGGCTTATCTTCCTCGGTAATAACAACGTTGTCTCCCTGCTCGGTTGCTTCGGTCGCTTCCGTCGCGTACACATTCTGCGGCACGGCAGCCGTACCGGCCGCAATCACTGCTGCCATAGTAAAAGTCAGCATTTTCTTTCCTAACTGATTCATTTTCGTTCTCCCTTCCCATTCTTTTTACTCAAATATATACCGGATATCGATCGAGTTACCGACAGAATGAACTTTTGCAAGCGCACCGCTTATCATCGGCATCATCGGTGCCAGATGTCCGATATCCAGATCCATGATCACCGGAACCTCATATTCCGCCAGAAGCCCCATGACCGCCTCATACTGATC
>CAKRKX010000071.1 GCA_934358675.1 uncultured Agathobacter sp.
GGTGACAGGATTCGAACCTGCGACCTCCTGGTCCCAAACCAGGCGCTCTAGCCAAGCTGAGCCACACCCCGAAGGTTATTTATTTGCATCTGTTTCATCCGTGACGCAAGTAGTATTATATTATAGGGTGTGGCTCTTGTCAACATTATTTTTGAATTTTTTTAAATTTTTTGTAATTTTTAAATTTCTTTCACAAGAAGTGCCTTCATCGCACGAAGTGCCTTGCCTCTGTGGCTGATCGCATTCTTCTGCTCACGGGATAAAGCCGCCGAAGAACAGCCGAATTCATCGAGGTAGAAGATCGGATCATAGCCGAATCCGTTCTCCCCTTCCGGCTCCCAGCCGATATAACCTTCCATGGTCTGGCGTGTCACAAGCTCTCTCTTGTCCGGAAGTACGGCAGCGATCGCGCATACGAAACGCGCGGTACGCTCCTCCTTCTTGACGCCGTCCAGACGGTCAATGAGATTCTGATTCTTGATCGTATAGGAAGTATCCTCTCCCATGTAACGCGCAGAATATACGCCCGGTTCCTTGTTCAGATAATCGATCTCCAGACCCGAATCGTCCGCAAGAACGATCGCGTCGGTATGTGCGGCGATCGCGCGCGCCTTGATCAAGGCGTTTTCCTCAAATGTCGTACCGTCCTCAACGATGTCCACGTTGATTCCTGCTTCTTTCATGGAAGTGATCTCCACATCGCAGTCCGCCATAATCTCGCGGATTTCTCTCATCTTGTCCTTATTGCCTGTCGCAAAAATAATCTTCGTCATAATTCTAATAGCCCTCCTCAAAAGCCTGCATGATCGCATTGTAGATGCCTTTGGCCGCCTTCTTCTGGTACGCCGCATCATTCAACTTGTCAAGTTCCTCGTAATTGGTCATAAATCCGACCTCCACAAGTGCCACCGGCACCTTGCTCGTTCTTATGATATAGATACTGTCTCCCGGAAGCAGATTGCGCTTCGTGCTGCCGAGTGACTCACAGAGCCGGTCCAGACAGATCTGTGCCAGATGCCTGCTGGACAATTCGGAGTCATCCGACTCGCTGTACATGACCTGCGTTCCGCTGGTGCTTGTAAAATTACCGGTTGCGGACGAATTGTTGTGAATGCTGATGAACAGATCCGCATCGCATTTGTTTGCAAGCTGCACACGCTGGTCGAGCGTCGGATTCGTATCCTTCGTCCTCGTATAATATACGCCGATATTCTCATCACTCTGATCAAATAACGCTTTCAGTTTCAGCAGGATCGCAAGGTCGATGTCCTTCTCCGACACGCCGAGTTTTAAGGCTCCCGGCATCCTGCCTCCGTGCCCCGCATCCACCACGACCACTTTGTCGTAGATATCGTGCGGATCCACAAAATCCAGATAAAGTTTTCCTGCCCTGTAATTCTGTGACAGCTCATACACCCGGTCAAGCATGAGCGCGATCACGCCTTCGTCCCCATCCTTATAATAGGACAGCGATGCGATATGATCACAGCTTCCCTTGATGCTGTAGCGGTCAAAATAATCATCCACGCCTCCCGCAAAGCGTATGTAGATCGTCTGCGTGATATAATCGTTCTGCACCTTGAGCTGATCCTCCGGCAGCGCCTCCGGCAACGCGATCGCAAGCTGCGCATCTACCGTCTCATCACTGACGACCACCTCATCCGGATCCACATAATCCGTGACGACATCCGCATCACCGACGCGCTCCTGCTGCTCTGCGGCGAGCACCTCGCGCGCGTGCAGATCTGGGAAAAAATACAGCGAAGCGCACACGATCACCGTCAGCATTCCCGTCAGGACCGTGACCCATTTTAATACGACTTCATCCATCACATATCCCTCGTAAATGCCTTAATGCAAAGATTGCATTCTCTCTTTTCTTTTACATTGACAAATTTCGTGCCATTCGGACTGATGTAGCCCTCTCCGTCATCGAGATCCACACCCTGCAGGATCTTCTCACCGGTATCGTACTCGATCGCCAGCGGATGCTTTGAACCCGGTGTCTTGATCCGTATCATGACCGCATATTTTTCGCCTTTGGCAAGCTCGACCGACTGATCGAAATCGACCGTGTAATAACCGGCTTTCTTAAACACGCCCTCTGCAACCTTCTCGCGGTCATCAAAAGACTTCTCGTTGACAAAATTGTGCACCACATACACTTCATACTCCGTGTTCGCACCGGTCGCATAAAACGAAGCCGCCGTAAGCGACTGCGCACTCTTGGCCTTGAACACGTTCGCACCGTAGATCTGCTCACTGTCATAGCCCATCTTGCCTACCCAGCCGCACAGATCACTCTGGTAAATATGGTCATAATTGTCCGTATCGTCCACGCGCGTGTACACCACGTTATGCGTACCGATATTCGTGTCGTAATAGGACACGTAGAAAATGCCGTTGTCGCCGAAATCTCTGCCCCAGCTGTTCTGGCAGATAAACGCACCGTCCCCCTCAAGCGGGGTATTGAAATTGGCGCTTGGATAATTGTCATCCCAGCCGATGATCACGACATCGTGATTCGGCTTCTCCGTACCGATGTAACAGTACGCGTTCGTTGTCTTGTTATAATACTGGGAATCGCCCTGTGAACTGCGGATTGTGCTGTACAGAGACGTCTGCACGCCGCCATACTTGAAGACCGCTTCCTTGATTCCCTCGTAATCTTTACCGTCGATGATCTGCATCTCCTGCACATGCTTGACCGCCTTAAGCGATGCATCGCTCTCTCCGTCTCCATACGGATCGTCCGCCTCGTAAACCGGTCCCTGCCATGCGGCAAGATACGCCATACCCATCGTATATTCACCGCCGTCATACTGGTTCGCATTAAACGAATTGCTCATCGTCATGTGATCCACGGAAAAAAGCGCTTTTTCCTCCGGAAGCAGCGAAGACTCCAGCGCAGACGTCGCGGCAAATGCCCAGCAGGTTCCGTAGCTTCCCTGATTGCGGATTTTCGACACGCGGAGCTTGTCGCGCAGATCGTAGGCAGTCGGCACGAGCGAAGTTGTATCGGTATCGGACGCACTGATCGTGTTATCCGCGATATTAAATGTACAGTTGTAGCCAAGCAGATCCGACAGATCATTCAGACTCACATACCACTCTCCGTCCTTCCTGGTCAAAGCCGAAGTGATATCATACTCTTCCCCGTTGACATGCGCTTTCTTCTCGCCGGAGTTCATCTCGACAGACAGCGTGTGCTTCTCCACCAGAAGGCGCTTGTTATCGTAGATATGTGCACTGCAGTTGAGCGAATCGCGCAGCATCGATACCGGAAGCATGATATTGCGGTCCCGGTTCATGTAGAAATCGCTTTTGGCATTCGTATATTCCTGATTATCAATGACCGCCTTAATGAGATTGGCATTCACGTCCCGCGCGACAAGCGGATTCCACACATCCGAGTCAAGCTGTGCACCGCGGAACTGTCCCACCTGGGCTCTGTCCACTCCAAGTATCTGAAATTTGAACAAAAAGACCAGTGCCAGCATCACGGTAAAGGCGATGTATCTTTTCGAATATTTCATAATTACCTCTTTATTAATTCCTCATTACTTGCGTTTTGGCGGCTTCGGCCCCATAAACTGGTAGAAATACGTCTTGATCATACCGTTGTAGATCTTACGGTTCTTGTCCGCCTTTCTTCCGATATAACGCTCTGCATCCTCGTAGCTCGTGATCATATAAAGCGACCACGCATCCAGCCCCGCATAGGCCTGTCCGATCTGCGTGTAGAGCGCCGGGAGATCTGCTTTCTCCTCGAGACGCTCGCCGTACGGCGGGTTCGTGATGATAAAACCGTATTTCTTCGGGTGGTGCAGCGCCGCAACCTCTCTCTGCTGAAAATGGATCAGTCCGTCAACGCCCGCTCTCTTTGCATTCTCGCGCGCAGCCTTGACAACCTCACCGTCAATATCATATCCCTGAATGTCCACCTCAACATTCAGATCCACCATATCCTGCGCCTCTTCCACCGCATCGTACCACAGCTGCTTCGGGATCAGATTCGTCCACTGCTCCGCGGTAAAGCTGCGATTCATGCCCGGCGCAATATTGGCTGCCATCATTGCCGCCTCGATCGGGAACGTTCCGCTTCCGCAGAACGGATCGACCAGAATGCGGTCCTTTTTCCATGGGGTCAGCATGATCAGCGACGCCGCCAGCGTCTCCGTGAGAGGTGCCTTGCTCGTAGCAAGTCGATAGCCTCTCTTGTGCAGCGAGTCACCCGATGTATCGAGCGTCACCATCACCTCGTCCTTCAACAGGAAAATGCGTACCGGATACTCTGCACCGTCCTCCGGAAACCAGTCAAGGTGATACGAACGCTTCATGCGCTCCACCATCGCCTTCTTCGCGATCGACTGAATATCCGACGGACTGAAAAGTTTACTCTTGATCGAAGATGCTTTCTTCACCCAGAATTTGCCGTCCTTCGGAATATAATCTTCCCAGGGCAGAGCCTTGATTCCCTCAAACAACTCATCAAATGTGGTGGCCTTAAAGCGCCCCACCAGAAGAAGCACGCGCTCCGCGCCTCTTAAGAAAATATTTGCACGACAGATGGCTTCCGCATCTCCGGTAAATGTCACACGCCCATCCTCTACTTTTGTAATCTCATACCCGAGATCGTAGATTTCACGCTTGGTTACCGCCTCAAGCCCGAAGTGGCAAGGCACTACTAAATCAAATGTCTTCATAAATTTCTCTTTCTATGTATTTCTTTTTACATTGTATTTCATAATGTATTTTACAATGTATTTCATAATGTATAACAAATTGTATTCATAAATGTGTTACGAACTACTTCTCTCATATTGTTACATATTCTATCAAATTTTGAAATAGGTATTCTGTACATTTTTTTCACTTTTTAGAGCTGCTTCTTTAACGCCTCATATCCACCGACAACCGTTGCAACATGATAGCCTTCCCTCCCGAGTCTTCGCGCAATCTGCATACTGCCGCCGCCGTGTTCACAGTACAGGATCAGCTTGCGGTTCCGCGGCAGACGAAGACTTCGATTTTCAAACATCTCATACGGATAATTGACGGCGCCCGGCCAGTGTCCGGCGATGTAATCCTCCGGTTCCCTGATATCGATCAGGATTCCCCTGCTTCCCTTAAGCACCTGCTGCAGTTGTGACGCGTATACGATCTGAAAATCCATAGTTTCTCCTTAACAGAAAACAGATTACGAAAACCTGCGTCTCCATAATCTGTTTTCTATTATACTATGCTTTTTTCACGAAAACGTTCTAGCGGTGGCAATTATCCATCGAATCCGACTCGTCGGTTGCACGATCGGTCATGCGGTTCGAAGTCTTATTGCTTGTCTTGTTGGATGTCTTGTTTGAAGTTTTGTTGGAAGTTCTGTTCGAAGTTTTATTCGAAGTCTTGTCTGTCGATCTGTCACTTCCTGCGTTTGTGCTGTCGTAAGCGTCCGTATTTTTGTTATAAGCCATCTTTTTTACCTCACTTTTTAAACATTTCCGTTTTCTTAGACTCAGCTAATGGCAACGGTTTGTACATTTTGTTACAAAAATAGTGTACCTGTTGACTACGAAAATATACATAATTTTGATTGCTTTTTTCTTCCATATCATATATAATCAATTTGAAGAGATGTTTATCTTTTCAATGTTATACCTCTTATTAATTATTTATACTCCCCTCAAAAGGATCAGTCGTAAGACTGGTCCTTTTACTTTACCAAAAAAATGTATTGAAAAAGACATTCCTGCGTGCACGGTCACACAACAGGAATGCCTTTTTGTTTATACATATTTACTCATCGCCGCACCGAACGCCGCTTTGGAGAACGGCCTCTTGTAGATTGCCAGGGAAATGAGATACGCAGCTCCGACACCGACAATTGCAAGCACATATCCAATCACAATATTGCCTGCAATCGGAAGGCGGTTCTGCAGAAATGCATTCGTTCCGCTGACTGCAGTCTGATAACCGGCAATCCCGCCGACGAACATAAGGAACACATATAGCGCGATCAGCGCAGCCCAGAAATATTTGTAGATCAATTCCGTGAATACCAGAAGTAACAATGTCGATGCACCCAGCCACGGAACGTCTGCCCAGAATTTATCTGCGAATTCCGGATGGACCGCTGTCGCGATCACACGTGCGATCACAAACACGGTCATAGCGAACAGCATCGTAACAAGTAATACTTCCGCAAACATCTTTGTCTGTATTTTCTTCTTATAAAAAGAAGTCTGTACAACGTGTGCGACATCGTTCGTAATCAGAAACTGTGCCGGGAATGAGACCGCCGCCAGAAGAAGAAATGCGCTGATATCAAAACCGTACGAGAAAGGAATTCCCGTTGATAAATAAAAGATTTCTCCCACAATTCCTATCACAACAAAAACGATCATAAACAATATATTGATCACTTTATTGACACATACTCCAAATTTGATCAGTTCCCACGCTTTACGCAGATCATTTTTCATAATAACTCTCCTTCCAACGTCCCTGTACATGTGCAACCGTTAACATACCGAGTGCAACGCAGGCTGCCAATAGCGGTAACAGGATCACGCCCGTATATCCCTTCGCATCAACGACATCAAAATCCGAAAACAACAGCATGATCAGATGAAAAACACCCACTGCAAACTGACTTATCGCAAACTGCATCAAAAATGCAGACATATAACGTGTCACATTCAACATAAGAATCAATGACAAATATCCGACAACTGCCGTCAGAAGCAAGGACAGCCTTCCGGTCTTCACATACGCGATCACACCTGCTGCCAGTACATAGACAAATCTCCGTACCAGATCTATCACCAGCGCATTCCGGAAAACATTTTTTCCCGACTTTGCCAGCTTAAGACTTTCGATATTACATCCGTCAAGGGAACAGATTCCGCCAAAAAGCCAGTAATCGTTGAGCACTTCATAGGTCAGGATCAGTCCCACGAATAATTTGAATGCGATCATTGTCATATCTGCCTCTACCAATGTGGAAAGTTCATACCCGCCGATAATAAAAACGACCGGTATTACAAGAAGCGTCATCAGCCGGTAGATCCATGAACTGAACACCGCATAACTTTTCCATAATTTCTTCATATACCGCTCCTATTCCCGTATCATCGAATACTGCTTCATGACCGCCACACTGATCTGTGAGAGTGTCGCCTGCTCCACAGTCACATCACATCCCGCAAGCTGATCCAGTTTTTCCGCAAGGCACACGCCCTCAAAACCATACTGACTTTCTCTCATACTGAACATCACTTTTTGGGCAGCCCCGGTATCCTGCGGTTCGCCTTTGACATACACGTACTTTTCTTTCAGATCCTCGACGAAGCCCTCCTCCACGATACGTCCGCGCTCCATGATGATCGCATAGTCGGTCACGTTCTCCATATCCGCAATGTTGTGTGTGGAGAAGAACACGCTGTTCTCGCCCTCATTCTCCGCAAGATACTCGCGGATCAGGCTGCACAGGCAATCGCGCATCAGCGGATCGAGCGGCGATGCCGGCTCATCCATCATCAGAAGCTTTGTATCGCGCGCCAAAGCGGAGGCGATCATCAGCTTCATTTTATTTCCGTCGGAAAGTGAGCGGACTTTCTTGCCATTCACATTGCCCTCACCGCCCACAGCCAGCCGCTCGCAAAGCTTCTCGAATCGATCCTCGTGAAAATTCTCAAACAGCAGCTGATTCAGATTGCGAATCTGACCGACGGTCCACTGCGGCAGATAATACGTTCCCGGTCCGGTGTACGCATACTGTTCCTTGACGATCGGATTATCCTCACGGTCCTTGTCATGATACTGTCCGAAGTAGGTCAGCTCCCCTTTGTAATCCAGACGGATGCCCGCCAGAATGTTCATGAGCGTCGTCTTGCCCGCTCCGTTCTCTCCGATCAGAGCCGTCGCAAATCCCTTCGGGATATGGAAATGCGGAACATCCAGCGTAAAACCGCGAAACTTCTTATTGATATTGTTACCTTCCAGAACATATTCAAATTTCATATTGCTTTCCCTTCTTTTTGATCATCGATCTCTCCATGCATCTACTTCAGCACAATGTTATGTGCCCGGTCAACCTCTCCTCCCACACTTCTTTCCCCAAAGCACAATCATAACGGATTATGATTCCTCCATGGTAAGGAGTGTCCGCAACGTCTCCACAAGCTCCTGCTCACTCATGCCTGCAACTTTTGCCGCCGCAATCGCTTCCGTGAGGGCAGATTCCACCTTGCGCAGATGCTGCTCCTTTAACATCTCACTGTCCTGCGCGTTCACATAAAATCCTTTGCCCTGCACCGCGGTAACAAGTCCCTGCTCCGCAAGCAACTCATACGCTTTCATCGTTGTGATCACGCTGATCTTCAGTTCCTTCGCAAGCCCGCGGATCGACGGCAGGTACTCTCCCTGCTCATACTTTCCCGCAAGAATGTCCGCCTCGAACTGACTTGCGATCTGCTGATAGATTGGTTCTCCGGAATTCTGTAATATTTTCATAGAATCACCTGTATTTCCTCTTATAATACGCGCACGTGTATATGCGCTTCGCAGTGCTGTTTATATGTTATATATACACTAGATACAGTTATTTGTCAACTGATATTTTTTCATGCCGATCAAACCGACCAGATCCGCAAGCGCCCAGCCGATCGGAATCGCCATCCAGATGCCGGTCTCACCGATCACCGGAGCCAGCAGATATGCCAAAGCCACGCGGGTTCCGAGCGAGATCACCGTGAGTACAACCGACACGGATGCTTTCTTGACCGCCCGATAATATCCGTACAGCAGGAAAAGGCATGCAATTCCAACGTAGCAGGCGCCCTCAATGCGCAGATACTGCACGCCGGTCGCAATGACCTCCGTCTCCGACACCCCGACAAAAATCTGCATAAGTGGTCCCGCAAAAATGCATACAACGAGCGACATGACCGCCGCGAAAACCAGACTGATCACAAACGCCTGCTTTGTGCCTTTTCGGATACGCTCCCGATCACCCGCGCCGAAATTCTGCGCGATAAATGTCGCATAAGCGTTTCCGAAATCCTGCACCGGAAGGTAAGCAACCGTATCAATCTTGACCGCTGCCGCGAAAGCCGCCATCACAACCGCTCCGAAACTGTTGACAAGTCCCTGCACCATAAGAATTCCAAGGTTCATGACCGACTGCTGAACGCAGGTCATTGTGGATAAATTCAATAATTCCCCGACCATCTGTTTATTCCAGCGAAATTCCTCTCGCTTCGGGCGCAGATCCTTACACGCGACCGCCACATAGATGCAGATGCCGATCGCGGACAGATACTGCGAGAGGATCGTCGCATACGCCGCCCCTCCGATTCCGCCTTTCAGCCCGATGACAAAAAGCAGATCCAGTCCGATATTGAGTATCGTTGATACCGCTAGAAAAACAAGCGGCACGACCGCGTTGCCGAGCGCCCGGAGCATACATGCAAAAAAATTGTAGATCGACGATGCGATCAGCCCTGCAAATATGATGACGAGATACTGCCGCATCCCATCCGTCACTTCCGCCGGAATCCTAAGCCACACCAACAACTGCTCCAGCAGCAGATAGACCGCCACATTGACCGCAAGTGTCACTCCGATATTCAGCAAAAATCCGTGCGCGATCGCATCGGTGAGCGACTTCTTATCGCCTTTTCCGTAATAAATGGAAAAAAGCGCTCCCGCGCCCATACTGAATCCAAGAAAAATCGATGTCAAAAATGTCATAAGTGTATACGCGGAACCGACCGCCGCCAGCGCATTGCGCCCAAGCACACGCCCCACGATCAGTGTGTCCGCGATATTATAGAATTGCTGCAGGAAATTTCCCGCCATCATCGGCAATGCAAATAGGATCAGCGTTTTGCCGATTTTGCCTTTTGTTAAATCCTGGTACATAAATTTTTATCCTCAAACTGTTTATCACAGTACAAATATTTTATCGTTTGTTTCTTTGGTTTATAATGCTATATTCCTGCCATATTCATCGTATGTTTCTTTGTCTGCGTATTCGACTGAGATGCTGCTCAAAATATCCCTTGTTGATAAATTCTGCTAGCGCATACTGCTCAAGTACCGGAACCGTACACGAAAATCCGCCGGATGTCTCGTGGTAACGTTCCAACAGATGCTCCGGCAGGATCATATACCCCATACGGATGGACGGCGAAATACTCTTGGAAAACGTGTTGATATAGAGCACATGATTGCCGTTATCAAGCATAAACAGTGTCTCGATCGGTTTACCCGGCATAAAAAACTCGCTGTCAAAATCATCCTCCACAATATAGTGATTCCGCTGACGCGCCCACTGCAGATACTCGTAGCGCTTGCCGATCGTCGCCGTCACGCCGGACGGATAACTGTGAAAAGGCGTCACATGCAGCACATCCGCCTGTGTGGATGCCAGCAGATCGCTCCGGATTCCATCCTCTCCCATCGCAAGTGCCTCACATTTGGCTCCGGTTCCCTCATATACCTTTCGGATCTGGTGATACGACGGATCCTCGATCCCATACACTTTATCATTTCCGAGAATACGCACAACGGTTCCGTACAGATGCTCCGCTCCGGATCCGATAATGATCTGCTCCGGCTGCGCAAACACGCCCCGGTAGCGCAGCAGATACGATGCAATACTATTGCGTAAAATTGCACATCCCTCATTCGGCGAGCGCTGCAACAACTCTTCTCCATATTCCGTGATAACGCTTCGCACCGTCTTAAAATACTTTGAATACGGGAAGTTCTCCGTCATCGTATTCGAAAGTCTTCCGTCCTTGATCTGCTCCGGCTCCTCCGGCAGCATGCGCAGCTTCTGATCCACCGGCTTTCCCGATGCGATCGCATGAATCTCACAGACATAGTATCCGCTGCGCTCCCTCGGCTCAATGTAGCCCTCTTCCTTTAACATCTGATACGCATTCTCCACCGTGATCAGACTGACTCCCAGATGTTCCGCCAGACTGCGCTTCGAAGGAAGCTTCTCTCCCTTCTTTAAAGCTCCATCCTCAATATCTTTCCGGATCATCTTGTATATATAATAATATTTCGGTTCGTCGTTTCGCTGCTCTAAATTGTAGGTTAGCATGGTATTCTCCTGTTTGGTCCTATACTCGTCTTCATATTTGTCATATTCTATAATATCAAATATTTTCTTCTTATCAATCATTGATTATGCTATAATGGAAAAGATTAGGATAAAACAATCCCCGCGGCATTACCGCGGGGATTTATTTTTATACACGATACTTTTCAATCAGACAAGTGTGGTTTTTCTCTTTTTTATCATAATTAATTCCGGCTAGCAACAAGTCTCCGTGATACTCCTTAAGATCAGATACATACTGCCTTTCCTTAATCTGCGTAATCGCACCTTCTGCACTCTTATCCCACTTTAATTCAATGACGGCCGCAGGCTTATCCGCATGCATTTTACGTGGAATAAAACATAAATCGGCAAAGCCTTTCCCGGAAGGAAATTCCCGGATTATGGTATAGTATTCGCGAGCAAAATAGAACGCAAGATTGATCGTACATGCAAGTGAATTTTCGTCATTATATTGCAAACTTGAAATTTCATTATGTGCTTTGTCAATGCCCGCAGCAACCCTATCCGCATCCTGCGCCCATAGTGCTTCAAGCAGATTTCTCGATTCCTGTACCGACGAGATAACCTCGTGCCAGTCCATCGTACTGATTGCATTCACATATTCCTGTGACACTTCTTTATTCGGAATGGATACCGTTTTGTCCTGCCAACGATAACTCAAATAACCCAAATGTACCAACAAAGTCAGTACATCATCCCGATTCTGAAAAGTCGTCATATCATTCGAAAATGTGCCGGTATTGATCTGTACGCGATCTCCTGCAAGCATACGAACAATGGCATCCTTCAGCCCATCAAAATTCATCTGAATATATACCTTAAGTGCCTCATAGGTTTCCGTCTGATTCCAATAATTATCAAACAAACCGCTCAGCATTGCATCCACTACCGATTTTGGACTATACATTGCATAAACTTTT
The DNA here is from genome assembly GCA_934358675.1 of uncultured Agathobacter sp. Lineage (GTDB taxonomy): Bacteria > Bacillota > Clostridia > Lachnospirales > Lachnospiraceae > Roseburia. Next base: position 12,055 of record CAKRKX010000071.1, read on the forward strand.
GGATTTTCACCCTCCATAGTCATCAATTCATATCCATCATACCATGCTTGCGCCTCTTCAAAATTGCGCTTGTATCTTGCGCACAGCATTTTCACTTCGTCTTCCGTAAATCCGAAAAACTCCGCCATCTCTCTTGGATTTACCATCGAATACTCACTGAACATATTCAGTGCGGAATGTGAACCGTATTTTTTAATCGGAAGAATTCCTGTCATATATGCAAGTGCAACATATTCCTGATCCTTCAGCCATGCCCGCAGGAAATCCAAATATTTCTTCTGTGCTTCCTTATCCTGCTTATACTCACGAAACAGACAATCCCACTCGTCCACCAGTATAATGAACGGGCGCCCGGTGCTTGCATAGACATCTTTCATAACCTGAATTAAATCATCCTCATCACGAAAACGAACTTGTGTGTATTCATCAAGAAGATCATAGCGTAAAAATTTACTAAATTTTTCCAACATCTCATCCATACTATGTGTTGAGCTCAAAAAACCTTGCATATTGATTTTCAGCACATCATACTGATTCAAATGTTTTTTGTAATTTTCTGTCTTTCCAATGTTTAGTGAATCAAAAAGCGCTGCTGTATCAACACTTCTATCATAATATGCCGTCAACATATCTGCCGCCATGGATTTTCCGAATCTACGCGGTCTGCTAATGCAGATATATTTCTGTCTGGTATTAACCAATGCATTTGTTTTATCGATCAGTCCCGTTTTGTCTATATAAATCTCTGAATTTAAACTTTCCTCAAATCCTTTGCTTCCAGGATTCAGATAACTTCCCATGCCTGTGACCTCCGACTTATCCTGCCAATCAGTAAGACTACTTTTTATTATAATATACACATTTACATTTTACTACTCTTTATTTCTAACTGCACCAACAGAAGGCGAACCTTTCGAGTCCAAGCTGGACTCGAAAAAAATAAGAAGCAGGACATTTGTCCTACTTCTTATTTTATCTACGTGCGCGAGAGGATTCGAACCCCCGACACCTTGGTCCGTAGCCAAGTGCTCTATCCAGCTGAGCTACGCACACATATTCAATTAGCACTTTCGTGCAATGCCGGCGACCGGAATCGAACCGGTACTGTATCGCTACAACAGGATTTTAAGTCCTGCGCGTCTGCCAGTTCCGCCACGCCGGCATATGGGACCTACAGGGCTCGAACCTGTGACCCTCTGCTTGTAAGGCAGATGCTCTCCCAGCTGAGCTAAGATCCC
>CAKRKX010000072.1 GCA_934358675.1 uncultured Agathobacter sp.
TCGGTGATGGACTGGTATCCCAGATCCCTTCCCTTCTGATTTCTCTGTCAACCGGTATTCTTGTCACGAAGGGATCCAATGAGGCGGATTTCTCCGGCGTTCTGGTAAAGCAGTTGTTTGGAATCCCGCGTGTGTTATATATCGTAGGAACCGTAATCATTTTCCTCGGTGTTGTAACGCCGCTGAATCTGGTGCTCTTCGTAGGACTCGGTGTTGCATTCCTGCTTGCGGGAAGAAGTATCAGCCAGAATATCGGTGAGGAGACCATTGAAGAAGAGGTACAGCAGGCGGAGACGGAAGCGGAGGAAATCCGAAAACCGGAGAATGTGGTATCGCTTTTGCAGGTGGATCCGATCGAGCTGGAATTCGGCTATGGTATCATTCCGCTTGCGGATGTTAATCAGGGCGGGGATCTTCTGGATCGTGTGGTTATGATTCGAAGACAGATCGCTTTGGAACTCGGTACGGTGGTGCCAATCATTCGTCTTCGTGATAATATCCAGCTGAATCCGAATCAGTACATCATTAAGATCAAGGGCATTCAGGTGACAGAGGGCGAAATCCTGTTTGATCACTATATGGCGATGAATCCGGGTTATGTCGAGGAGGAGATCACCGGTATTCCGACGTATGAACCGTCGTTCCATCTTCCTGCGATCTGGATCACGGAGGCACAGAGGGAGCGTGCGGAGAGTCTCGGTTACACAGTTGTCGATGCGCCGTCCATTATCGCTACGCATCTGACGGAAGTGATCCGCAGTCATATTGCGGAGCTTCTTACAAGGCAGGATGTGCAGAATCTGGTCAACAACCTCAAGGAGAGCAATCCGGTGCTCGTTGACGAACTTACGCCGAAGCTGCTTGGGCTTGGTGAGATTCAGAAGGTTCTTCAGAATCTGCTTGAGGAAGGTATCTCGATCCGGGATCTTCTTACGATTTTTGAGTCACTTGCCGATCATGCACAGACAACAAGAGATACGGATGTGCTGACAGAATATGTAAGACAAAGTTTAAAACGCGCAATTTCCAATAAGTACTTCCCGGCAAATGAGACAACGAGCGTGATCACGCTTGATCCGAAAGTGGAGCAGGAGATCATGTCTTCCGTTAAACAGACGGAACAGGGGGCGTACCTTACGATGGATCCGGAGAAAACACGTGCGATCATGGATTCTGTCGGAACGGAGACACAGAAACTTGAGGGGATCGGTAAAGCGGCAATCATCATTACATCGCCGATCGTGCGCATGTATTTTAAGAAACTTACGGAAGATTATTTCAAAGATTTGATTGTAGTATCGTATAATGAAGTGGAATCCGATGTGGAACTGCAATCAGTAGGGATGGTGACAGCGTAAATGACAATCAACAAATTTCAGGGTAAGACCGAGGAAGAGGCAATAGCAAAGGCAAAACAGGAATTCGGTGAGAATGCTGTAATCATGAATGTGAAGGAAGTTAAACCGAAGGGAGTGTTTCGCGCTTTTAAGAATTCAACGTATGAGGTGACGGCGGCGATGGAAGAAAAGGAACAGTTTGTGAATCCGAAGCGGGCACTCCAGAACACGAAGAAGCTGCATGACAGCATTAATCTGTCCGCGGATGAAAAAATTGAGATCCCGAAGCTGGAGAATAAACCGGATTTCCGGGAATTGATCGCGAAGGCAAATAAGAAAGATACCCCTTCTTTGGATGAGCAGGAAGAGGCAAAGCTCGAGAAACGTCTTGATGACCTGTCAAACCGCCTGGAGGAGAGCCTTTCCCGTACTCCCAAGGGGGAGTCTGCGGATGAACCGGCTGCAGTGAAAGAGAAACCGAGCTCCGAGGAGTTTCACTTTGTACGCATTTTGTACAGTACGCTTTTGAAAAACGAGGTAAATGAAAAATACGTGAATCAGATCCTCGATGAGATCGAGAAATTTATCCGGCCGGGCAACAGTGTGGATCTGATCCTTTCAAACGTATACCAGAAACTGATCCTGCGCTTCGGACAGCCGAAGCAGATCGATCTGTCGGGAAACAAGCCGAAGGTTCTGTTCTTTGTCGGACCGACCGGTGTGGGAAAGACGACAACGATTGCCAAGATCGCCTCGAAATACAAGGTGGAATTTGAAAAAAAGGTTGCTTTTATCACGGCGGATACCTATCGGATCGCAGCAACAGAGCAGCTGCAGGTATATGCAAATATTTTAGACGCACCGATGTCGATCGTTTATTCGCAGGATGAGATGAATGATGCGATCGCAAAGTTTGAGGAGTATGATCTGGTATTTGTGGATACTGCCGGATTTTCACATAAAAACGAGAAGCAGCGGAAGGATATGAAAACGTTGCTTGCCGGTGTGAATGAGGAGTATAATAAAGAAGTATATTTGGTTCTCAGCGCAACAACGAAATATGCGGATTTGCTCGATATTGTGGACAACTATCGGGAGATCGCGGATTACAAGCTGATCTTTACGAAACTGGATGAGACGACAACCTACGGAAATCTGTTGAACATTAAGCTTTATTCCGGTGCGGATCTCTCTTATACGACAAACGGTCAGAATGTACCGGATGATATCGAAGTGTTCGATACACAGAAGATCGTGAAAAAGTTATTGGGAGGCAATTCGTAATGGATCAGGCACAACAGTTGCGCAATGTAATCAAGAAACATAACCAGATCAATCAGAATACGGCGAGAGTTGTGACGGTGACGAGCGGCAAGGGTGGTGTAGGCAAGTCGAATCTTGCAGTCAACCTTGCGGTACAACTTCGAAAGCAAGGCAAGCGTGTGGTTATTTTTGACGCGGACTTCGGACTTGCGAATGTGGAAGTGATGTTTGGCGCGATACCGCAGTATAACCTTTCGGATTTTATTTATCGTGGAAAAGGAATCAAGGAGATCATTACACCGGGACCGATGGATATTGGATTTATCTCGGGAGGATCCGGTATTATCGGTCTGAATAATCTGTATCGGGAACAGATTATGTATCTGGTAAAATCAATTAATGAGTTGAATGATCTCGCAGATTTTATTATTATAGATACAGGGGCAGGAATTTCGGATCAGGTGCTGGAATTTGTGATGGCAAGTCCGGAAGTGCTTCTTGTATCGACGCCGGAGCCAAGTTCACTTACGGACTCTTACTCGCTTTTGAAAGCGTTATACCGGAATCCGAATTTTGTTGCAGGTTCGACGACCATTCATGTCGTGTCAAACCGTGTGACAAGTTCCGAGGAGGGGCAGGCGGTCTATGACAAGTTGAATTCCGTGGTATCGCAGTTCTTGCATGGAGAGTTGAACTATCTGGGGATGATTCCTCAGGATGCGGCTTTGGAGAAGGCTGTGCGGCAGCAACAGACGGTTTCTTTACTGGAGCCGAATGCAAAGTCTGTCAAGGCGTTTGAAGTTCTTGCGGGTAATTTATTAAACGGAACACACAATCTGGTAACGATGAGAAGGGGAATCGGCCAGATGTTTTCCAGTTTTCTTATGGGGCATAAATAGGAGAATAAGAGTATGGATTTTTCCAATATCATAATTCCAGGTGACAAAATTGATATTCGCCTAATCCATCAGGTGAATGCCGAGAAAAATGGTGGCCAGAAGGCGCAGGTATACCAGAGCAATGTGAGCGAGTTTATCTCGGGGCAGGAGATGGAGATTCTGATGCCGATGCAGGGAGGCAAGATGGTTCTGCTGCAGATCGGTGCGGAGTGTCAGTTTGTGTTCTATACGAGAAGAGGACTCTACAGCTGCGATGTGGTCGTGCGTGAGCGTTATCGCAAGGATAATCTGTATCTGCTTCGCGTTCTGCTCAAAAAACAACCGACGCGTTTTCAGAGGCGGGAGTTCTTCCGTATCGCTTTTGTCACGGAGATGCAGTTGTTGGAAATTACAGAGGAAGTGGCGGCTTTAAAAACAACGGAACAGTTGTTTATGGAAAGCCAGGATGTGAAATACATTGATCAGAAGAAGAAAGCGATGCTTCGTGATATCAGTGGAGGCGGTGTCAAATTTACCGGAGAGACACAACTTGAGCCGGGTCAGTTTGTTCTTCTGACGTTTCGGCTGGTCAATGAGAACACGGATGAATGCTTTCATCTTGTGAGCCAGATCGTGGCTACACAGAAGGAAGATGCAGACCGGTATAGTTGCAGGGCAAAGTTTATTTTTAAAGATCTGCGGGATCGAGAGAAGATCGTTCGTTTTGTCTTTGAAGAAGAACGTAGAATCCGCAGGAAAGAGGTTGGGTGATGGGGATGAAGAAAAACATATTAGTGGTTGATGATTCTGCACTCATGAGAAGAATTATTTGTGATATAATCAACTCAGATGAAAATTTTCAAGCAACTGATTTTTGCAGAGATGGACTTGAAGCTTATGAAAGACTCAAGGTAAAGTCCTATGACGGCGTTGTATTGGATGTCAATATGCCCCGTATGGACGGTCTTCAGTTATTGGATCGATTACAGAAGGAAGGCATTAAAGCCAGGGTTGTTATGGTCAGCACCTTAACGACCAAGGATGCGGAAGTTACCATTCTTGCGATGGAACGGGGCGCGATCGATTTCGTGACCAAGCCGAACAATGTGATCGAAGCCAAAGGCGAAGAGTTCAAAAAACAGTTACTGTCGGTTCTTACCGCTGTGTATGATACGCAGGTGTTTAAGAGAACAACGGTTACAAGCAGAAAGCCGTCCGGATCGGTAAAGCATATTAAACCGCTCCGTACCGATAAGAAGCTTGTGGCGCTTGCATGTTCCACAGGAGGTCCGAAGGCATTACAGAGTGTCATTCCGTATCTGCCGAAGAACCTCGATGCACCGGTAGTTCTTGTACAGCATATGCCGGCCGGTTTTACCAAATCTATGGCTGACCGTTTGAATGAACTGAGTGAAGTCTCTGTGAAAGAAGCACAGGAAGGGGACGCTCTTGAAAAAGGACACGTATACGTCGCACCGGGCGGAAAGCATATGGAGGTTGTGAAAATGCGTGATGGAACGCATAAGATCAAGCTGAACGATATGCCACCGATCGGAGGCCTTCGCCCATGTGCCAACATTATGTATGATTCGCTTTCCAAGACGGACTACGATGAGATCATCTGTACCGTGCTTACCGGAATGGGAGCAGACGGAACGAACGGTATCCTTTCACTGAACCGGACGAAGCCGATTCACGTGATCGCACAGGATGCACAGACATGTGTGGTATACGGAATGCCAAGAGCGATTGCAGAGGCCGGAATGGTCGATGAAGTAGTTCCTCTCGAACAGGTTGCTAAAACAATCACAAAGAATGTGGGGGTAAAATAGTATGGATGTAAGCCAGTATCTAGAAATATTTATTGATGAGAGTGCAGAGCATCTGCAGACCTTAAGCGACTGCATTATGATGCTCGAAAAGGAACCGGATAACAAAGACACCATCAACGAAGTATTCCGTGCTGCCCACTCGTTAAAGGGTATGGCAGGAACGATGGGATTCAAGAGAATGCAGCATCTGACACATGATATGGAAAATGTGTTCCAGGAAGTTCGCAGCGATAAGATCCCGGTCGACAGTCCGATGATCGACCTTTTGTTCAAATGCCTGGATGCAATTGATGGTTATCTTGAAAATATTAAGGCAACTTCCGATGAGGGAACCGAGGATAATGAGATTATTATCAAGGAACTCAATGATTTTATCGCAAAAGCAAATGGTGGAGCCGTGGCAGAAACTCCGGCTGCCAATGCAGCTGCTGCGTCAGAAAGAACATCGGACGCAGAAACAGGCAAGAAAAATGCCGGATTTGAAAAGTTTGAACTGAACAATTCAGAATTGAAAGCTGTCACAACTGCAAAGGACAGCGGATTACATATTTACGGTGTAAAAGTTACCGTTGATCAGGAATGTCTCCTGAAGGCGGCACGTGCATTCCTCGTATTTAAAGCGGTGGAAGAAATAGGTGAAATCCTTGTATATCGTCCGAGTTCACAGGATATCGAGGACGAAAAATTCGAACTAGATTTCAGCTTCTATGTCGGTTCTCAGGAGAGTCTCGATAAGATTCTTGCTGCAGCAAAGAAAGTGTCTGAGATTACAGATGCAGTAGGCGAGGAGATTACGGATTTCTCTACACAGGATGAGGAACCGAAGAAAGAAGAGACAGCACCTGCAGAGGCGACTCCTTCGGCACCTGCACAGCCTGCAGCAAAGGCACCGGAAAAGAAATCGAGCACACCGGCTAAGAAAGCACCAGTTGGTAAACCGGCAACAAACCGTACGGTCCGTGTGGATATTGAAAAGCTGGATGCACTGATGAATCAGGTATCTGAGCTTATTATTGCAAAGAACAGTCTTGTGTCGATCAGTTCCACCGAGAGCGGAAGCTTTAACAATCAGGGATTCCATGAGCAGATCGAGTATCTGGAGCGTATTACAACGAACCTGCATGAGTCTGTTATGAAAGTTCGAATGGTTCCTATCGAGAGCGTTGTAAACAAGTTCCCGAGAATGATTCGAGACCTGTCGAGAACATTGAACAAGAAGATGGAACTGGTTATGACCGGTGAGGACACAGAACTTGATCGTACTGTAGTCGATCAGATCGGTGATCCGTTACAGCATTTGCTTCGTAATTCCGCCGATCACGGTCTGGAGGATACTGAGCTTCGTATTCAGAGAGGTAAGCCGGAAGTCGGAAATATTTTCCTGAATGCATATCAGGAAGGTAACAACGTTATCATCCAGGTTGGCGATGACGGTAACGGTATTGATACGGAAGCGGTAAAAGAGAAAGCCATTGAGAGAGGCATCATCACACCGGAACAGGCTGATGCAATGACTCAGAAAGAAATCATTAATCTGCTGTTTATGCCTAGCTTCTCTATGGCAAAGAAGATCACCGATATTTCGGGCAGAGGTGTAGGTCTTGATGTTGTCAAGTCCAATATCGAGCAGCTTGGCGGTGATGTGGAAGTACAGACAAAACTTGGAGAGGGAACAACCTTTACCGTACGTCTTCCACTTACACTTGCAATTATTCAGGCACTCATGGTTGAAGTGCGTGATGAAAAATATGCGATCGCACTTGGCTCGATTGCAAACATTGAGAATATTCCGGTTACGGATATCAAATATGTGGAAGCAAAAGAAGTGATCCACCTGCGTGGCAATGTGATTCCGCTTGTTCGTCTGGACAAGATTCTGGATCTTGATCCGCTTGAAAACGGACCGGAGAATCTTACCGTTGTTATTGTTAAGCGCGGAGACAGTCAGGTTGGTCTCGTAGTAGACAAGCTGATCGGTCAGCAGGAAATCGTAATCAAGTCGTTAGGCAAGTACATTAATGGTAATAAGCTGATCAGCGGTGCTACCATCCTTGGAGATGGCGAAGTTGCCCTGATTCTTGATGCCAATACTTTGATGTAACGGGGGTGGAGCACATGACAGATAACAAAATCGAAACAACACAGACAGAAACCAAACAGTATATCGTTGTCCAGATCGGAAGCGAAAAATACGGAATTGATATCCGTTATGTAGATAATATTGTTCGTATGCAGAAGATTACACGTGTGCCGAAGGCACAGGTATATTTTAAGGGCATCATCAACCTCAGAGGTGAGATTGTACCGGTAATGAGCATCCGGACCAAGATGGGACTTGATGAGGATGTGATCACCAATGCATCACGTATCATCATTTTAAAACTTGAAGAGAAGGGCTCTCTCGGTGTGATTGTGGATCAGGTATGTGAAGTTGTAACACTTTCACCGGATCAGATCGAGACAAATAACATCAATTCGAGCCACGTAAAGGATTCCTTCATCAACGGAATCGGTAAGAATGGGGATCAGTTGATTTCTCTGTTTGAGATCAACTCGATCGTTGACGAGAAAGAGAACGCATAATGATCAATATAGTGAGGCATTGCCTCACTATATATGTTATTGGAGGAATGTATGAGTAATTTTTCACTGGATCATGTGAATGACATGTATATGGATGTCCTGAAAGAAATCGGCAATATCGGCGCGGGAAATGCGACAACTTCGCTTGCAAGTATGCTGAATGAACAGATCAACATGAATGTGCCGAAAGTCGAACTGATGGAAGCATCCAAGCTTGGATCTGCAATCTGTCCGGAAGATGAAATCATCGTTGGCATTTTCCTGGAGGTATCCAATGATATCTCCGGAAGCATGATGTTTTTGATGAAGATGGATTCCGCACATTATCTTGTTAATCGCCTGATGGGAAAGGACCCGAACAATCAGGATCCTTTCGATGAGATGGATCTGTCTGCGATGAAAGAGATTGGTAATATTATTGCAGGTTCCTATTTGTCTGCGTTGTCCGGAATGACAAATATGACGATTGCCCCGTCTGTTCCGCATATTGCGGTGGATATGGCGGCTGCAATCTTGAGTGTACCGGCAATTCAGTTCGGACAATATGGAAATAATGCACTGTTGATTGAAACGGAGTTTGGGGATGAATACATGATCAACGGCTATTTTATTCTTATGCCGGAGGAAGATTCCTATGCAAAAATCCTGTCATCTCTGGGCATTCAGTTGTAGGAGATAAGGGAATATGGGAGAGACGATTAAAGTTGGAATGGCAGATCTGAATGTCGGAAAAGCTCCGGATTCGCTGACTACACTTGGACTTGGATCCTGCATTGGACTTACTTTGTATGATCCGGTTACAAAAGTGGGCGGCCTGGTACACTATATGTTGCCGGACAGCACCAAACTGAAAAATAATACCAATATTGCGAAGTTTGGAGATACCGGTATCCGCGAACTGTTAAAACAGGTGCTTGCTATGGGGGCGAACCAGCGACGCCTTGTGGCGAAGATTGCGGGCGGAGCCTGCATGTTTGAGATGAGCGGTCTGTCTTCCGTGGGACATGTCGGAGAACGCAATGAGGAGGAAGCAAAGCTGATTCTTAAGGAACTTAATATTCCTCTTGTGGCGCAGGATACCGGACTGAATTACGGAAGAACCGTTATTTTGGACTGCGAAACCGGTGATTTTACGATTAAATCAGTCGGAAAGCCGATTAAAGTGATTTAAAGGAATGTGACACGATGAAGACAAATAATGTTCCGGCACTTGTCATGCTGACAGCCGGGTTTATTGATTGCGTGATCGCGATTCGGACGGGTCAGTCACTTTTGTCTTTTACAAGGCAGCTGCTGATCGTCCTGTTGATCTTTTATATTTTAGGATCGATCATAAAAGTGATTCTGGATCGGAATTTTAATGATATGGATGATCTGGAAGATGTTGATCTCGGGGAAGAATTGGAATCACCGGATACAAAGGAAGCGGATACCTCCGAGGAGGAGCAGGAAGCGGAAGAATCCGGAGAGACACAGGAATAGATTCCTTAGAAAATAATGCGGAGCGGGTTGAATGAAGACTGTTGACAAAGAAAAGCTTTGGGATGCATATCACAAGAAGCCGTCTCAGGAGCTGAGAGAACAATTGATAATTGAATATTCGCAACTCGTGAAACTTGTAGCGGGGCGCCTGAGCATGTATCTCGGATACAATGTCGATTATGATGATCTGGTCAGTTACGGTATTTTCGGACTGATCGATGCCATTGATAAGTTTGATCTTGCAAAAAATGTCAAGTTTGAAACGTATGCGAGCCTTCGCATCCGCGGCGCAATTCTGGATCAGATTCGCAAGATGGACTGGATTCCGCGAACGGTGCGTCAGCGTCAGCGCAAGATGGATGAGGCGATCAAAGCGATCGAGATGCGTACCGGAAAGACTGCGACAGATGAAGATCTTGCTGCGGAACTTGGGCTTTCACTGGATGAATTGTGCAACTGGCAGTCACAGCTTAAGGTGACAAACGTGGTTTCACTCAATGAGTTTGAGGAAAACGGACCGGAGCCGGTAATCGATCAGTCGCATCAATCGCGTTTTTCCAGACCGGAAGAGGTCGTTGAGGAGGCTGAATTAAAGCAGACTTTGACGGAGTCACTCGATGTACTGACGGAGAAGGAACGCAAAGTGATCGAACTGTATTATTACGAAGAACTGACATTGAAGGAAATCAGCAAGGTACTTGAAGTTTCGGAGTCGCGTGTGTCGCAGCTACATACAAAGGCATTAAATAAAATGCGAAAGACGATGGGCGCGTACATGGATATTCTCGTGGAATAGGGTGAAAAAGTATGGCAATAGGACCGATTGATATGGCAATGATCCAACGAACCAATGACGTTGAGATGTATAAGCTCCAGGAGGAGGCAAAACCTCTCGTGGATCAACAGAACATTCAGGTACAGGTTGACCAGCGTGAGGATGTGCTCAGTCATCAGGTTATCCAGTCGCAGAACAGCGACAAGGCCAAGAATGATGCCGATGCAAAAGAAGAAGGTCGTGGGCAGTATCATGCTGGTTCTGCCAAGCGGAAGAAACCGGTGGCCGACAAGGGGCGAGTGATACGCAAGTCGGATATTGGTGGCTTTGACATCAAGATTTGAGGTTGAATCATGACAACGGTAGAGATTACATTAATTATAGTAGGAATTGTTTTTCTGCTTGTGAGTTTTTGGGTTCAGGAAAAACTTTCGCCGAAAGATATTGAGAGCATTACAAGCCTCAGCGAAAATGAACTGAAGATCATTGTGGAAAAGCAACTGAAGAATGCCAATGATCAGGTTGAAGATGCGATCGCGGATGTTGTGGACGAACAGAAAGAGACAACCAAGCGTGATCTGGAGAAAGAAACCAATGAGAAGATCATGGCAATCGATGAGTATTCCAATACGGTGCTTGAGTCGATGAACAAGACACATAATGAGATTCTTTTTTTATACAGTATGCTCAATGACAAGCACACCGAACTGACGGATCTTGCGGCGCAGTTGCAACAATTTTCAGAACAGATGAAGAACACGGAGAACGAAGTGCTCGAAAATCTGGCATTTGCTGCGAAAGATGTACAGCAGAAGGTGAGCGAGACGGAACCGATCGATGAGAGTGAGGCGATTCGAGCTTCATTTGAAAACTCGCAGGGGGCACAGGATCAGGTTAATCACAACGAACGTATTCTTGCGCTGCATCAGCAGGGACTTTCTGATGTTGAGATCGCGAGAGAACTTGGGCTTGGCCTCGGTGAGATCAAGCTGGTAATTGGATTGTTCAAAGGGGAAGAGACAGTTGAGGTTTAAATATTATTTAAGAGGATGCGGCCTTGGAATCCTTTTTGCTTCGATCGTGTTGATGATCGCATTTCACACACAGAAAAGCACGATGGATGATGATGCGGTGATGGAGCGGGCTTCAGAGCTTGGAATGATCATGCCGGAGACACAGATCCCGGATTCAGAGCCTGACACGGCGCAGGCAGAACCGGCGACACAACCGGATACACAGCCAGTGCCTGACACGAATACGAAGAAATCTGATGTGCAAAATGATAAGAATTTGAATAAGAACAATACAGATTCTGATAAGAAGAGTGACACAGAAGAGGGTTCCGGCAGCAAGACCGATGCGGTGGCAAAGGATCATGCGGATTCTAAGAAAAACGAAGATCAGAAAAATGAGTCGGAAGAAGTCACCGTGACGATCAAAAAAGGAGAGGTGTGTCGACAGCTTGCGGAAAACCTTGCCGGACTTGGACTTGTGGAGGACGCGGAAACGTTTCGGAAATATATGCAACAGTGCGGATACGATGATCAGATCCGGGTTGGAACGTATCAGCTGAAGCGTGGAATGACGCAGGAAGAGATTGCAAAAGTGTTTGTCACAAAATAGAAGAAAACAGTTGCAAACGAGCCTTTGGTATGATATAATTCCAAAGGCTTTTAATTTAATCAATCACATGTACGGAGGTTACCGGTGCCGGATCTACGCTTTCCGGTGGTGAACTGATTGGAAGTACATGGAAGAAAACAACCAAATGGAGGTAAGTAAAATGAGCGTAATTTCAATGAAACAGTTACTTGAAGCAGGTGTTCACTTTGGACATCAGACAAGAAGATGGAACCCTAAGATGGCTCCATACATCTACACAGAGCGTAACGGTATCTACATCATCGACTTACAGAAGTCTGTAGGCAAGGTTGATGAGGCATATGATGCAATCTCTGATATCGCAGCTCAGGGGGGAACAATCCTTTTCGTAGGTACAAAGAAGCAGGCTCAGGACGCTATCAAGACTGAGGCAGAGCGTTGCGGAATGTACTATGTAAACGAGAGATGGTTAGGTGGAATGCTCACAAACTTCAGAACAATCCAGAGCCGTATTGCCCGTCTCAAAGAGATCGAGACAATGTCTCAGGATGGAACATTCGATGTTCTTCCTAAGAAGGAAGTTATCGCATTAAAGAAGGAGTGGGATAAGTTAGAGAAGAACCTTGGCGGAATCAAGGATATGAAGAGAATCCCGGATGCAATCTTCGTAGTAGATCCTAAGAAGGAGAGAATTTGTATTCAGGAGGCACAGTCTCTTGGAATTACTCTGATCGGTATTGCTGATACAAACTGTGATCCGGAAGAGTTAGATTATGTAATCCCGGGTAATGATGATGCAATCAGAGCCGTTAAGCTGATCGTTTCTAAGATGGCTGACGCTGTCATCGAGGCAAAGCAGGGAACTGAGGAAGTTGCTGCAGAAGCTGCTGAGGAGACAGTAGAAGAATAATTTTTGCATAATCATTCGAGAATTGGAGGAAAAAAAGATGGCAATTACTGCTGCTATGGTTAAGGAACTGCGTGAGATGACTGGCGCAGGTATGATGGATTGTAAGAAAGCATTAACAGAGACAAGCGGAGATATGGACGCTGCTGTTGAGGTTTTAAGAAAAAGCGGTGCGGCTAAGATGGAGAAGAAGCAGAGCAGAATCGCTGCTGAAGGTATCGCTCGTGTAGCTGTAAACGGAAACGTTGCAGTTGTAGCAGAGGTTAACTCTGAGACAGATTTCGTTGCCAAGAACGAGACATTCCAGGAGTTCGTTCAGACAGTTGCAGATACAGCACTTGCTTCTGATTTAAACGGTGGAGCAAACGGTGAGGATATCGAGGCTCTCCTTGCTACAAATGGATTGAATGATCTGCTTGTTGAGAAGACAGCAACAATCGGTGAGAAGTTATCTGTTCGTAGATTTGAGAAAGTAACAGGAGATGTAGTTACTTCTTATATCCACGGTGGCGGAAGAATCGGTGTTGTAA
>CAKRKX010000073.1 GCA_934358675.1 uncultured Agathobacter sp.
CAATGATTTTCTGTTTGTCTACTTGTTTCATAACTTCCCCTTATTGATACTTACAGTCTTAATGTTAGCACAAAAAGCCTGAAGATTCAATTATTCATTCGCAATCTGTTTTCCTGCCACATCCATATGATAATTCTCCCTCATGATTAGTTCGGAGATCGGCACGATCGTATAGCCCTTCTCTTCCAATTGCGTCAACATGGTGTCTAACGCTTCTGCCGTATACTTTGCACCATTGTGACAGAGAATGATCGCTCCCGGACCAAGTGCCTTATGATTACAAACCGTATCAATAATGGAATCCACGCCATAGTCTTTCCAATCAAGCGAATCGACCGACCACTGGATCGGATAATAATTCAACTGATATGCCGTCTTGATCACAGAATTGTCGTACGCCCCGTAAGGCGGACGAAACAGAAACATCTCATACCCGGTCAGTTCTTTCACCTTATCATGCACACTTTGAAGTTCCGACTCCCGCTCCGACTGGGAGATCGTCGTCATATCATAGTGATGCTCACTGTGATTTCCCAGATCATGCCCGCGTTTTACCAGTTCCTTCACACAATCCGGATTGTCCGAAACCCAGCCCCCAGTCATAAAAAAAGTCACTTTTACCTTATGTTTATCCAGCGTATCCATAATCTTAGGGAAATCCTCCGCGCCCCATGCAGCATCAAAACTGAGCGCAACCTTGTTTTCGGTCGTGTCCACACAATAGATCGGCAGTTCCCTGTCTCCGACCGTTGCGCTGGTCAGAAGACTTCCGGTTGCCCGATACGAAACGAACACTAGACATGCAAAAAGAGCCACGCCGAGGACTCCGTAAAACGATCCTTTCTGTGGCTCTTTTTTCTTTTTATTACTCCATATTTTACGCATGTTGCACCTGCAAACGAACTTCTTGCTAAATTGTATTCTGCCCAAATCCGCATTATTACAAAATCACAAATTTCTGTTTTCCTAAACAGCGCAACACTTTTCAAACTTCCTACGGATTGCCGGATCCGCTACGCCAGCTCCTCCGAACGCTCAATGAACTCCTTCACAACCTCGATGGACTGTAAAGCAGCCTTCTCCGCAAAGGTCTGATAATCCATCGCTCCGCCCTCTCCATCGGAAATCGAGCGCAGGATTGCAAACGGAACCTTGTTCACATAACAGACATGTCCGATACTTCCGCCTTCCATCTCTCCGGCGATCGCATTAAAACGCTCATGAAGAAGCGCTTTCTGCGTCTCCTTGTGAAGGAAGAGATCGCCGGTTGCGATCGTTCCGACTTCATAATGAATGCCCTTGTCCTGTAAGCAGGAGCAGAGCAGTGTACGCATCTTCTCATCACTCGGAAGAAACACCTGATTGAGTCCGGATAACAGACCGATCGGATCTCCCAAAGCCGATGTATTCATATCATGCTGCACAACCTGATCGGCCACAGCCACATCCATAACCCCAAGTTCCTTGCATAAGGTTCCTGCCACGCCAATGTTGATCACACAGTCTACGTTAAATTTAAGAATCATTGCCTCCGCGCAGATTGCAGCAAATACTTTACCGATTCCGCATACAGCCGCAACCACGTCCTTGCCGCCGATCGTTCCGCTGACATATGTCACACCGCTGTACTCTTCCGTCTTCACATTCTCCATGGACGCCTTAAGCTCGTCCACTTCCATCTGCATCGCACCGATTACACCAATTTTCATCTTGCACATTCTCCTTTTCTTACTGCCGCTTACTTCCCATTCCATTATGCTTCCGGGTAAGTAAACTCCATATTTGTCTGTGCCTCAAGCACTTCTAAATACATCTTCGATTCCATTCTTGCCGCCTCGAGGGACAGGTTCTCGTAATGTCCGCACTCGATCGCGGAGGCACCGAACACCTCACCCTTGTGGTCAATGATCTGCTGCAGCACTTCCTTCGTCATTGCAAACACTTCCTTCGGACTCTGCGTACTTCTTACCAGCAGATAAAAGCCAGTCTGACAGCCCATCGGTCCAAAGTATACAACATCCTCACCCATCTTGGAATTACGGATATACGTTGCAAACATATGCTCTAAGGAATGCATGCTCGCATTGTCCATATAATCGCCTGCATTCGGCTTTCTCGTGCGCAGATCATACGTGATCACATCGCCATCCTCGCGGGAAATGTAAAATCCCGGAACCAACACATTATGATTGATCGTAAAACTCTTAATTCGATTCATAATAATCCTCCTTACGCCATCTGCTTTTCAAACGCATCCAGATACTCTGCAAAAACGTCAAGTGCATCATTCACCGGCTGCGGTGTGCTCATATCCACACCTGCCGCAGCGAGCAGATCGATTGGATCCCTGGATGATCCGCCGGACAGGAACTCCTTCACATAGCGATCCACCGCCGGCTGTCCTTCCTCCAGAATCTTCTTGGAAAAAGCAACGGCTGCCGAAAATCCGGTCGCATACTGGTACACATAAAACGCTGTGTAAAAATGCGGAATACGCATCCACTCATAATCGATTTCACTGTCCACAACCACATCCGGTCCATAATAGAGCACGTTTAACTCATGATAGATCTTATTGAGATCATCCTTTGTCAGACTCTCTCCCTCTGCGATCTTCTCGTGAACGATCTTCTCAAATTCCGCAAACATGGTCTGGCGGAACAGAGTCGTTCTGAAATTCTCCAGATAATGATTTAAGATATAGTTTCTCTTATTTTCTTCTGTCTCATGCTCGAGCAGATAATGGTTCAACAGACACTCATTGCAGGTGGAAGCCACTTCCGCAACGAAGATCAGATAACCGGAATATACGAACGGCTGTGCCTTGTTGGAATGGTACGTATGGATCGCATGGCCCATCTCATGCGCCAGTGTGAACATACTGTTAAGATCATCCTGCTGGTTTAAAAGCACATACGGATGTGTGCCGTAAGCCCCCCACGAATAGGCACCGCTACGCTTATTGGCATTTGCAGCCACATCGATCCAGCCGTTGTCATAACCCTCGCGAAGAATGTCCGTATACGCCTTGCCCATCGGTGCCAGAGCCTTTGCAACCGTCTCCTTTGCCTCCTCATACGGAATATTCTGATCCACATCCGGCACAAGCGGCACATACAGATCGTACATATGAAGATGCTCTACCCCGAGGATCTTCTTGCGCAAAGCCATATATCGGTGCATATCCGGCAGATGACGATGCACGGTCTCGATCAGATTATCGTATACACTCTCCTGAATATTGCCCTCACTCAGATGCATCGCGCGGACACTCGGATACTTACGCATTTTAGCGAAAAAAGCCTCCTGCTTTAAGTTGCTGACAAAAATGGCTGCCAGCGTATTTCCCCACTTCGCATAGGTTCCATACAGACCGCGAAACGCCTCTTTGCGCAGGCTGCGATCCTTGTCATTTAAGAATTTGATAAAATTTGCATGCGTGATGGAAATACGATTTCCCTCCACATCCGTGATGGACGGGAACCTGATATCCGCATTGTTGAACATCGAAAAGATATTCTCAGGGCTTGCCGCAAGCTCGCCTGCCGCCGCAAGAATATTCTCCTCCTCCGCAGAAAGCGTGTGCGCTCTCTGGCGTGTAATCACCTCGATCGAGCGACGGTACAGCTCCAGTTCCGGAGCATCCTGATAAAATTTTGCAATCGTCTCCTCCGGTATCGCAAGGATCTCCGGATCCGCAAAGCTGAGTGCGGAGAGCACTTCCACTCTCACCGACTCCGCTTTCGCCGCATACGCCTGATAATGCGCATCCGCGGTATCCTGATGATAACTCTGATTTGCATACACATACATGCGGCTCATCGCCTGCATCAGTGCATCCCTGTCCTGAAAGAAAGCCAGAAGTGTCCGGGCGCTCTCTGCAAGTTTTCCCTGATAAGAAGCAATCTTCTCCGCCATACCGCCGATCGCGTCCACTTCCTCTTCCCATTTTGCGTCCGACGCATACATGTCGGTCAATTTCCATTTCAGCGCTTCCGGCACATCCGCGCGCTGACACTGTGTTTTCTCTGCCATTCTCTTTCCTCTCCAAACACATTCGAAAGAAAAATGCATGATTTCATGCGCAAACGCGACAATCATGCATCTTTCCTGCCATTGTTTCTGACTTATTATTTTTTAATTAATGTTCCCATACCGCCTGTGATCTCGGCTGCATCCTTATTCAGCTTTGTGATCAGGACGGAACGGATCGCAGACTCACCGATGAAATCGATTGCCGCCTCAATCTTCGGAGCCATCGTTCCAGCCTCAAACTGTCCCTCCTCAAGGTACTTCTTTGCATCTGCAAGAGAAAGGGTATCCAGTTTGATCTCGTCGTCTTTGCCATAGTTCAGGCACACCTTATCCACACTGGTCAGGATGACAAGCATATCGGCATCCAAAAGCTCTGCGAGCTTGCCTGCTGCAAGATCCTTCTCGATGACAGCGCTTGCGCCCTGCAGACGGTTGTTCTGTGCAAGAACCGGAATTCCGCCACCGCCACATGCAATAACAACCTGATCCGCATCGGACAAAGCGGAGATCGCATCGATCTCAACAATATCCATCGGCTTCGGAGCAGCGATGATTCGTCGGAATCCGCCCTCAACTTCCGCCACATGGTTGCCTTTCTTCTCCTCTTCCTCAGCCTCTTCCTTCGTCATAACACGACCGATCAGCTTCGTCGGATGATAGAAAGCCTCATCATAAGGATCTACGACCACCTGTGTCAGAACGGTAGATACCGTCTTGTAAATTCCACGATTCAACAATTCGGTACGGATCGCATTCTGCAGATCGTATCCGATATATCCCTGGCTCATAGCTGAGCAGACAGAGGTCGGTGTCGCGGTATACTCCGGATGGATACGACAGAACTCGTTCATTGCCGTATGGATCATTCCAACCTGTGGACCATTACTGTGTGTGATAACAACCTGATAATCCTCACGGATGAAATCAGCGACTGCCTTTGCCGTACGAACGGCAGCTTTCTGCTGCTCCGGCAGCGTACTTCCAAGCGCCTCGTGTCCGAGCGCGATCACAATTCTTTTTTTCTTCATACTTCCTCCTTTTGCTCTAAGCCTTTCCGTATTATTTATGCCTCAAGGAATAATTTCCGGGAAATAAAATTGTAAACCGTGACCAGCATCGTCGAAAAGATCTTCGCCACTGCGTAAAATACACGGAAAAATTCCACTGCAATCCACATGATCATCTGATTCAATGCAAGACCGACGACACTTAACGCAACAAATATCGCCATCTCCTGAAACTTATTCAGTTCATCCTTGCCCTTGAACACAAATCGCATGCTTAATATATAGTTTACCACAACGGACAGTGTGAAAGATATTGCCGAAGACAAAAAATAACCCAGACCCGAAGTCTCCGTCAGCAATATCATAACCCCATAATCAATAAAAAAGCATAATGTTCCGACCAATCCGAATTTGCAAAACTGCAACAGCAGCTTCTTGATTCTCTTCATAATCGTCTCCTGCGAAAATAGATTGCCCATATAGGACAATCTATTATATCGCATTTTGATTATTTTGTCTATTTATTGCTGGTAACTCCGGACTGGGATAAAAGTTTAACTTCCACCGTCTGCTCCTCGTAACCGTTTCCTAATCGCTCAAATGTAACCTTAACTTTCTGACCGGATTTATAGTAAGTCATAAGCTCCTTCAGCTGCTTCATGGTCGATACTGCCTGACCGTCAAAGGAGGTAATGATATCACCCTGACGGATGCCTGCGTTTTCCGCAGCCGATCCGGATACTACCTGGTAGACATAGACTCCTTCCGGCATATTGTAGGCCTGTGCTACATCGGAAGAAATATCCTGTCCCTGAATTCCTAAGAATGCCTGCTGGGACTGGTCAACTTTCTCACGCTCAATGAGCTGGTTGATGATCGGCATTGCATCGGACATCGGGATGGCATATCCGAATCCCTCAACACTTGTATCAGAATATTTTGCAGAGTTGATACCGATGACTTCGCCCTGTGCATTTAATAATGCACCGCCACTGTTACCAGGGTTGATGGCTGCGTTTGTCTGGATCATATTGTTGTTGGTAACCGTCTGACCGGTTGTCTCATCCTGAACACTGACGCTTCTGCCCAATGCACTGATGATTCCGTTTGTTACGGACTGACCATAACCTAAAGCATTACCGATTGCGATTACGCCCTGACCTACCTGAAGATCATCCGAATCATTAACGGTTGCAACCTTGATCTGCTTTAAGGTGTCTGCCTTAATGCTGGATAATGCAACCTTAACGACCGCAAGATCATCTGCCGCATCGGTTCCTTTTACTTCACAGCTTACGGTCTCATTGTCGCAGAACTGAACAGTTAAGGAATCCGCACCCGCTACAACATGATTGTTGGTTGCAATGTATAAATATTTGTCATCCTGCTTGATGATGATTCCGGATCCTGCGCTCTGGCTTTCCTGCTGCTGTGTACCCCAGAATGTCTGGTAGGAAACGGTTCCGGTATTCGTGATCGCTACGATACTCGGCATTGCTTCCTGTGTGATTGCTGACACATCGGACAGATCCTGTGCACTGCCGGTTGTAGTTGCCTTCTGCACCGTTTTGGAGGAATCGGATGAATCCGACTTGCTCTCACTACTCTGCTGTGTAATTCCAAGTGCCTTATTGCCTGCGTAGCTGACGCCGGTAAAGGTTCCGCCGGCAACCAGTCCGAAGACCAAAGCGATCGCTGCGCATTTGCCAAGTGTCACACCAAAACCTTTATTTTTCATTTTTGCTTTCTTCGGCTTCTTACCTCCCACCGGCTGCTGATACGGATTGTACGCATTCTGCTGCGCATTTCCGTATGCATTGTATGTGTTCTGCTGACCGCTGTATGTGTTGGTCTGCTGACTTCCATATGCATTATAGGTATTCTGCTGCTGGCTGCCATATGCATTGTAGCCTGTCGCCTGCTGACTGCTATATGCACTCTGCTGCGCATTGGTCTGCGCCTGCTGTGCGTTGTTGGTAGTCTGATCTGTGTTATTATTTAAATAGTTGTTATCCATAATGAAGAACTCCTTTCTTGTTTTCTAAGGAGAATTCTACTCATATTCTGTGTTCAAATTGTGACAAACTCATGTAAAAAATGTAAAATGCAACAATTATTCCACCGTAACGGATTTTGCAAGGTTTCTCGGCTTATCGACATCAAGGCCTTTTCCCACGGAAACATAATATCCGAACAGCTGAAGCGGAATGATGGCAAGCGAATTCGTAAAATACGCATCCGTCTTCGGAATATAGATCACGCTGTCCGCCGTCTTCTCGATCTCTAAATTGTCATCGTTTGTGACCGCAAGCACATAAGCACCACGCGTCTTTACTTCGACGATATTACTGATCGTCTTCTTGTACAGATCCTCCTGTGTGACAACCGCCGTCACAAGTGTTCCGTCCTCGATCAGAGAGATCGTTCCGTGTTTTAACTCGCCCGCAGCATACGCCTCGGAATGGATATAAGAAATCTCCTTGAGCTTTAATGAACCTTCCAGTGAGATCGCATAATCGATACCTCTTCCGATAAAGAACACATCCTTTGCAGCAACATAACGGTTTGCAAACTTCTGAATGCGCTCACGGTTGCCTAAAAGACTCTCAATCTGGTTCGGAAGCATTTCGATCTCATGCAGATATCCGGCCAGTTCTTCCTGTGTGATCTGTCCTCTTGCCTCGGCAAATTTCAAAGCAAGAAGATAATGTGCAACGAGCTGGCAGCTGTATGCTTTCGTCGTTGCGACCGCGATCTCCGGCCCCGCCCATGTGTACATGACATTATCGGCCTCACGTGCAATCGAGCTTCCGACTACATTGACAATACCGAGCGTGCGCACACCGTGCTCCTTCGCGAGGCGCAGCGCAGCGAGCGAATCTGCTGTCTCACCGGACTGGCTGACAACGATCACCATCGCGCCTTCCTCGAGGATCGGATTGCGGTAACGGAACTCCGATGCCAGATCCACCTCTACCGGGATTCTTGCCAGTCCCTCAAACACATATTTTGCGGTCACACCCGTATGGTAAGCCGAACCGCATGCCACAATATGAATCTTCTTAATTGCGCGGATCTCATCGTCCGTCATGCCAAGTTCTTCGATAACAATGTGATTGTCCCTGATTCTCGGGCTGATCGTATCCTTGACCGCCTTTGGCTGCTCATAGATCTCTTTGAGCATAAAGTGCTCATACCCGTTCTTCTCCGCCGCATTGATATCCCAGTCGATATGTTTCGCGTGCTTCTCGATCTCCTCGCCGTCCACATTGAAAAACTCGATCTTATCTTCCGTCAAACGGGCAATCTCGCCGTTTTCAATGAAATAGACATCTCTTGTGTATTTTAACACGGCCGGCACATCGGACGCAATCAGATTGCCGCCCTCCGCCTTGCCTACGATCAGCGGGCTGTCCTTGCGCACCGAGTAGACCACGCCCGGATAATCCGCAAAAATAATACCGAGTGCATAGGATCCCTCCACACGGTGGATCACCTTGACCAAAGCGGTCAGCGGATCCTTGTCGTACTTGTTGTAATAATAATCCAGAAGATGTGCCACAACCTCTGTGTCCGTCTCGGAGCGGAAGTTGTATCCGCGGTCTGTCAGCAGCTTGCGAAGCTTTAAGTAATTTTCAATAATTCCGTTGTGTACGACCGCGATCGTCTGATCCTCATTAAAATGCGGATGTGCATTCGCCTCGGTCGGTTCGCCGTGTGTTGCCCAACGGGTGTGGCCGATTCCGATATGTCCCGGCATATTCACGCCGTCATGTGTCAGTTCACTCAGCACCTTCAGTCGACCGGTCGCCTTGTTGATCACGATCTTCTCGCCGTCGTATACCGCCATACCCGCCGAGTCATATCCGCGGTACTCCAGCTTTGACAATCCATCCAGTAAAATCGGAGCTGCCTGCTCCTTACCTACATAACCTACAATTCCACACATAATTTCATTCCTCTTTTTTAATTTTCTATCTACAAATCTAAATTTTCCACTAAATAATAATAGACCAATCAAAGCGATTGGTCTACTATATTTTGTCATTTGTTGCTATTTTTTGTTTTAATTTGTTACAGTGCCTGTATCAGACTCTGTATCGGTACTCTTTTTGATACCGTCTGTGCCGGTCGCACCCGCAGTCTCATTGTAGTCGGAAGTGTTG
Source organism: uncultured Agathobacter sp. (assembly GCA_934358675.1). GTDB lineage: Bacteria > Bacillota > Clostridia > Lachnospirales > Lachnospiraceae > Roseburia. The sequence continues at coordinate 9,209 of CAKRKX010000073.1, forward strand.
ATCAATGCGGAATCTGCCGTAATTCCGGTCTTATAAACGATCGCATCGCTGATCGTCTGAACCGTCGATGACGGTGTATAAACCGCATCGTCAAACATATACTGATGCAATTCTTTCACATTCTGTGCAAGCTCCGCCGGGATAACCGTATCTCCGGATCCGGTCAGGTTCTTGGTTGTAAGTTCAAACGGAAATCCGGTTGTACTTGCGATACTGTAGGAAGCAACATCCTTCGCAAGCCCAAGAATCTGCGTAATCGACAAACTGGTTGATATATCATCGATCACAGAATTACAGATGTTGGTCAGTGTTCCGAAATCCGCTTTCTTTGCCTTTTCCATGATGGCCTGCAAAACGATACGCTGTCTGGAAGCACGCTTGAAATCATCTCCTGCAAGCTTACGGATTCTTGCGTAGGTCGTTGCCTGCGTTCCGTCCAGATGTACCAGACCGTACTGTGTCACATTCGGTGTAGATTTTCCGGTTACCAGATCGACATCCTTCTTGTACTTATTGATCTGGTTCATCTCACCTTCCGTAATCTCCAGATCCAGTCCTCCAAGGTCATCGATCACCTCAACCATCGCAGCCCAATCCACGCAGGCATACTCTTTGATATCAAGATCCAGATTAGAGTTGAGCATCTGTACCGCCTGCTTTGCACCACCGTGCGCATATGCGGCATTCGCCTTATTGTATGCTCCGTTTCCGATGCTTAAGTACGTATCACGGTATACCGAAACCAGCTTGATCTCTTTTGTCTCATTATTGATACTTGCGATCATGATGACATCCGAATTACCCCTGTCATAATTGTTCGAGCTTCGGTTATCCAGACCAAACAGAGCGATATTCGTGTATCCTTCCAGCGAGAGAATCGTATCCTCATTCATATCGCTGTTGATTCCGGCTTCTGATTCATCCAGATCCTCATACTTGATCCTGTTCATCATACTGACAAAATATGCCACCAGAAGAAGGATTGCAAGCAGCAGCACTTCAAATACAAACAACAGCAGCTTTCTGCTTTTCTTCTTCTTTCTTCTTTTTCTGCTATTCCTATTATTCGCCATAATTCTATTCCTTTTGCCTCTTATGTATATAGAGCCATGCATCCGCATAGCTGACGCGCTCCTCCTCGGACATGGACGAATACTTCTCCAGATCGAGATTCGTCAGTCGCATCCCGGAATTGCCGCACTGGTGGCATTCTACATCTTTACGCCGGCTTACCATGCGAAGCCATCCACACTGTGGACATATGTATATCTTCATCATTGCTTTGTACCGCTTATTCGAATGTCTTAAGCACCTGTGCCTTTAATTCCTCAAGTTCTGCATCTGCGCCTTCCAGAGAAGATCCTTTCACACCAACATAGAACTTGATCTTCGGCTCTGTACCGGACGGACGTACACAGCACCATGCATTGTCGGAAAGTTCGTAATACAATACGTTGGAGCTTGGAAGTCCGGTTGCGGTCACTTCGCCGGTCTTTAAATCTTTTCTTGTGTCTGCCTTGTAGTCGCGTACTGCGAGCACGTCAAAGTTACCGATCTTCGCCGGTGCAGCATTTCTTGCACGGTTCATGATCTCCTGGATCTGAGCGGCACCGTCGATACCCTTTAAGGTCATTGTTGCGATACCTTCACGGTAGTAGCCGTACTTCTCATACATCTCGATCATGCCATCCCACAGAGTCTTGCCCTGTGACTTGTAGTAAGCTGCAACTTCGCAGAGCATACATACCGCTGCCGGAGCGTCCTTATCTCTTGCATAAGTGCCCGGAAGACATCCGTAGCTCTCCTCGAAACCAAATACATAGTTCTTATCACCGCTCTGCTCGTATTTTAACATCTGCTCACCGATGTACTTAAATCCTGTCAGAACCTCCACGAGCTCTACATTGTATGCAGCAGCGATCGCTTTTGCCATATCGGTCGATACGATCGACTCGACAAGAACCGGATTCTCAGGCATAGAACCGTTTGCAGCTTTCTGCCCCAAGATATATTCTGCGATCAACATCGCTGACATATTACCGGTAAATGTTACATATTCTCCACTCTTGGTATCCTTGCAGTATACACCGAGACGGTCGGCATCCGGATCGGTAGCCAGTACAAGATCCGCATCCTTTTCCTTCGCAAGCTTTAAAGCAAGCTCCCATGCGTCCGGATTCTCCGGGTTCGGGTAAGGAGCCGTCGGGAAATGTCCGTCTGCAACCGCCTGCTGCGGCTCGATAAATACTTTCTCAAATCCGAGATCCTTCAGCACTCTCTGCACCGGACCGAGTCCCGTTCCGTGAAGAGGTGTGTAAACGATCGTAATATTCTTCGCCATCTGCTTGATGATCTCCGGATGGATCGACAGATTACGGAGTTCTGCGAAATACTTCTCATCCACATCGTCTGAAATGATCTCATAGAGACCGGCCTTGATTGCCTCATCCTTATCCATAGTCTTGACCATATCGAAGGAAGTAACCTTGCCAACCTCATCCATAATATTTGTATCGTGCGGAGGCGTTACCTGTGCGCCGTCCTCCCAGTATACTTTATATCCGTTATATTCTCTTGGATTATGGCTTGCCGTAATGACAATACCTGCAATACATCCAAGCTCGCGAACTGCAAATGACAGTTCCGGAACCGGACGAAGGCTTTTGAACACATAAGCCTTAATTCCGTTGGCAGCAAGGCATAACGCTGCTGCATCGGTAAACTCATCTGCCATCAGTCTGGAATCATGTGCGATCGCTACGCCTTTATTCTGTCCGTTCTGTGACAAAATATAATTGGCAAGTCCCTGTGTCGCCTGACGAACGGTATATACGTTCATACGGTTCGTTCCGGCACCGATCACACCACGAAGTCCGGCTGTTCCAAACTCAAGTGTACGATAGAAACGATCCTCGATTTCTTTCTCGTCCCCAGCGAGAGCCTTCAGCTCGTTTCTTGTTGCCTCATCAAAATATGGGTCGTTACACCACTTCTCATATGCCTGCTTATAATCCATAGAACTATGTCCCTCCTATATTTTTCATTGTGATATCGTAAGTCATTTTATCACAACTTGATTTATTTGGAAAGTTTTTGATTAAAATATTAAAATCTCTTAAGAATTCGTTCAGATTCGCAAAATAAAAAAGCGCCACACCGTACCTGACGTACACATGCAGCGCTCAGCTTCCTTGTCTATAATTATTTCAGATCCTCAACGAGCTCATACAGAGCCTCGGCAGAGTTGAAATTATCCGGGATGATCTCATCACTCGGGATATGCACACCGTACTGGTCTGCGATCTCAGAAATGATAGAGATGATGTCCAATGACTCTAAAATACCGTCATCGACCAAAGCATCCTCGTTCTCGAAATCTACATTTGGCTTAATCTTGTTAAGCATCTTGATAAATTCATCCATTCTGGTTACCTCCTTCAATTTTTTCCATAATAATACTTTTTATCTGTTTACGCAATAAGGATCCTTTAAAAGTTTTCGGGATCTCATCAGTAAAGTAATATTCTCTCGGCATCTTGTAGCCCTCTAAGCGCTCCGCAAGGTAAGCTTCGAAAGCAGCCTGATCATATCCGTCTCTTTTTACAACCAGCATAACCGGGCACTCTCCTGCGATCGCATCCGGGCGGGAAGTGTATGCACATTCCACGATCTGATCATATCCTCTTGCACAATCC
>CAKRKX010000074.1 GCA_934358675.1 uncultured Agathobacter sp.
CTTTATTCTTTCCTCTTAATACTTTAGCAACTTCTGATGCTAAACGTCCTAATGTCTTACCTTCAGCGTCTACTACATACCATTTTCTATCGATTGTAGCAGGACTAGCCATAAATGTTTTCATGGGTTTTCCTCCTTGATCAATGTTCCATAACTTCTGCGAACAATCTGAAGTCTCGTAATGTCCGGACGCTACTTCGTTGTTCTGCTTCTATATAGTTTAAATGCTCGCCGGGGCTTTGGCTCACATTTACGTACTATCACAGACTTACATATTATATTACCTGACAGTTCCCCTGTCAAGATTTTTCTGGCAAAAAGCGCTATTTTTCCTCGTAGGTAAGCCCGATCATCGTCAATCCGTGTGCCGGGGCCGTCGGTCCCGCCGCACTGCGGTCACACGCCGCCAGAATATCCTTGATCTCTTCCGGCTCGATTTCTCCGCAGCCGACCTTGATCAGCGTGCCTGCAATAATGCGGACCATATTATACAAAAAGCCATTGCCGGTGACGGAGATCGTGATGATGTCATCCTTCCTCGTCACTTCGCAGCGGTAGATCGTGCGCACACTCGTCTGCGACTGTGCGTTCGCTGCGCAAAAGCTTTTGAAATCATGTTCGCCGACCAGATACTGCGCGGCCTGCTGCATGCGCTCCGCATCGAGCGGATGATGATAAAAATACGTGTCAAGTCTTCTTGTCGGCATACGGAAACGCCGGTTTAAGATCCGGTATTCGTAAGTCTTGCGGCTTTTCGAGAAACGCGGATGAAACTCCTCATCCACCTCGCAGGAATCCTGCACGACAATATCTTCCGGAAGCCGCTGGTTGACCGCATAGCTGATCTTCTCCGCAGGCATCCGCGTATTCGTATCAAAAATGCACACATTGCCGAGCGAATGCACGCCAGCATCCGTCCGGCTCGCGCCGGTCACTTTGATTTCTTCTCCGAGAAGTGCCGACAATGCTTCATTTAATTTCTGTTCAATCGTGACACCGTTCGGCTGAATCTGCCATCCACAGTAATTTGTGCCATCATATGCAACGATCATTTTTACGCGCATCTCATGCCTCCTACTGTGGCCAAGGCAACACGATTCTTGTTGCGATCACAAGCACAAGAAATACGATCATGACCACATAAGCCACATGATCCTGCCTGTTATAACGAAGCGGTTTCATCTTGGTTCTGCCCTCTCCTCCGTTGTAGCAGCGCGCCTCCATCGCCATCGCCAGATCATCCGCACGTCGGAATGCCGACACGAAAAGCGGGATCAGAAGCGGGATCATATTCTTCGCCTTCTGGATCAGATTGCCGTGCTCGAAATCCGCGCCACGCGCCATCTGCGCCTTCATGATCTTGTCCGTCTCCTCGATCAGGATCGGGATAAAACGCAGAGCGATCGACATCATCATCGCGATCGCATGCACCGGAACATGGATCCGGTTGAGTGGGGATAACGCTTTTTCCAGACCATCCGTCAACTGGTTCGGCGTCGTTGTCAGCGTCATGAGCGATGTGCCGATGATCAGGTAGATCAGGCGGATCGTCATAACGACCGCATTTGCAATGCCGACGCTGGTCACATGAAACGGTCCCCAGCTCCAGTATTCCGTTCCGCTCGGTGTGAATACCAGATTGAAAAACGATGTCAGAAGCAGCAAGACAACAATTGCTTTCAGTCCCTTGACAATATACTTAAACGGCACCTTCGATGCCTTGACCATGTAGATCAGCATGCCCGTGATGAGTGCGAGCCCCAGCACGCCACGGAACACAAACAATGCGATGATATACATGAATGTTGAAAAAAGCTTTACGCGCGGGTCCAGTTTATGGATGACGGAATCCGCCGGATAATACTGGCCCAGAGTAATATCTCTTAACATAATTTCTCCCTCTTATATTTACTTACGGAGTGCCGCCAGTATCGACTGTGCAGCCTCTTTGACCGTGGTGGCTCCGATGTCGACCGGAAGCCCCTTCTCGGCAAGTTCGTTCATTAAATAGGTCACCTGCGGCGCGGCAAGTCCGACCGCCTCAAGTTCCTTATAGTGTGCATATACTTCCTTCGGTGCGCCGTCATACATGACTTCGCCCTGGTTCATAACGATCAGGCGCTCCACATATTCCGCAACGTCTTCCATGCTGTGCGATACGAGGATGATCGTGATGCCGAGCTCCTTGTGCATTTTCGACACAAGTCCTAAAATCTCGTCGCGTCCCGCCGGATCAAGTCCCGCGGTCGGCTCATCAAGAATCAGTACCTGCGGCTTCATCGCAAGCACTCCGGCGATCGCAACGCGGCGCTTCTGTCCACCGGAGAGGTCAAAAGGCGGCTGATAGTACAAATCCTCTGGGAAGCCGACATTTCGTAACGCCTCGAACGCACGAAGCTCCACTTCCTTGCGGTCAAGTCCCTGATTCTTCGGTCCGAAGCAGACATCCTCGAAATTCGTCGTCTCAAAAAGCTGATGATCCGGATACTGAAACACCAGTCCTACTTTGTTGCGAAGCTTCTTCATATCATAATCTTCATCGTAGATATCCTCTCCATCTACATAGATATGACCGCTCGTTGCACGGAGCAGACCATTGAGAAGCTGCGTCAGCGTAGACTTACCGGAACCAGTGTGTCCGATGATTCCGATGAACTGTCCCTCTTCGATTTTCAAATTAATATCTTTGAGAGCCTGAATCTGATACGCAGTACCCTCGCTGTAACTGTAATTTACCTTATCTAATATAATGGATGACATTTCCAAACCTCATATTTATCTATCATCTTGCAATTACACAAGAAGCTCGTTCATGATGCCTCTTCTTCAAGCTCATGCCATCAGCTTCATGTATCGCTCAAAATCACGCATTATTCATCATGCAAGTCGCATAATCTCGTCCACAAGTTCTTCCCTTGTCAGAATGCCTGCCGGAATCGGAAGTCCCGACTTCTTCAGCTCATCCGCAACAAGTGTCGCCTGCGGCACATCCAGACGGTGTTCCTTGAGCTTGTCCACCTGCGAGAAGATTTCGCGCGGCGTACCGTCCATGATGATCTTGCCTTTCTCCATGACGTAGACATAATCCGCATCCACGACTTCTTCCATATAATGTGTGATCAGAAGGATCGTCACGCCCTTCTTCTTATTGAGTTCGTGTGCAGTAGCGATCACTTCCTTGCGTCCGTTCGGATCGAGCATTGCCGTCGGCTCATCGAAGATGATGCATTTCGGCTCCATCGCCACAACGCCCGCGATCGCGACACGCTGCTTCTGTCCGCCGGAAAGCTTGTTCGGCGAATGTTTACGGTACTTGGTCATCTCGACCGCAGCCAGACTCTTGTCCACGCGCTCCCAGATCTCGTCCGTCGGCACACCGATATTCTCCGGTCCGAATCCGACATCCTCCTCGACAACACTCGCGATAATCTGGTTGTCCGGATTCTGGAACACCATTCCCGCCGTCTTTCTGACCGGGATCGTGTTCTCCTCGTCAAGCACATCCATGCCGTCCACCCAAAGCGTTCCCTCACTCGGTGTCAGAAGCGCATTGATATGCTTCGCGAGCGTCGACTTGCCGGAGCCGTTATGTCCGAGAATTGCGATAAACTGCCCTGCTTTCACGTCCAGATCGACGTGATCCAAAGCGGTCGTGATCGATTCAATATTGCCTTCCTCATCTCTGCGGAAAAATTCGTGTACTACGCTTTTTGCTTTAATAATTCCCATCTTACTCATCCCAGCTCAGTCTGTGGAGCTGTCCTTCCAACTTCATATGGTCAAAATGATTCTGGCGCAACGCCTCGTAGAGCACGATTGCAACCGAATTCGACAGATTCAGCGAGCGCGTCTCGCCGATCATCGGAATGCGCACGCATGTATCTGGGTTTGCCTTTAAGATCTCCTCCGGGATGCCCGCGCTCTCCTTGCCGAACATAATAAAACAGTCCGGCTCATACTGCACGTCCGAATAGACATGTCTGCCCTTTGTCGTGGCGTAATAGATCTTCGCGCCCGGATTTCTCCGGCAGAAATCGTCCCAGTTCTCATAGGTTGTCACGTCCAGATCCCTCCAGTAGTCCATTCCCGCACGCTTTAAGTGCTTCTCGGACAGTGAGAATCCAAGCGGCTCGATCAGGTGAAGCTTCGTGCCTGTCGCCACGCAGGTCCGCCCGATGTTGCCGGTATTTGCCGGAATCTCCGGCTCATGTAAAATGATATTTAACTCAGCCATGGTATATCCTTACTCTTCCTGTTTCTTTGCGCGAAGCTCCGTGATAAACTCTTCCACGCGCGCCAATGCCACCTTCAGATCTTCCAGTGAATATGCGTAGGAAATACGAAGGAATCCCTCGCCCGAATTGCCGAACGCCGTACCCGGAACGACCGCAACCTTCTTCGCCTGAAGCAGGTGGTTCGCGAACTCATCCGAAGTCATCCCGAACTCCTTGATGCACGGGAACACGTAAAAAGCGCCAAACGGTTCAAAGCACTCCAGTCCCATCTCCTTGAAACGCTCCATCAGGTAACGTCTTCTCGCGTCGTACTGTTCGCGCATCATCGCAACATCATCGTCGCCGTTGCGCAACGCCTCAACTGCCGCATACTGGCTCGTTGTCGGTGCACACATGATCGCAAACTGATGGATCTTGAGCATCTGCTTAATGATCTCAGCCGGTCCGCATGCGTAACCGAGACGCCATCCCGTCATTGCATGCGACTTGGAAAAACCGTTGATCACGATCGTGCGCTCCTTCATTCCCGGAAGTGATGCGATGGAAACGTGATTCTCCAGATAGGTAAGCTCACAGTAGATCTCATCGCTTAACACGAACAGATCATGCTTTTTGACAACTTCTGCGACTGCCTCAAGATCCTTCTTCTCCATAACCGCACCGGTTGGATTGTTCGGGAAAGGCATCACCAGAAGCTTGGTCTTCGGTGTGATTGCTGCTTCCAGCTCCTCCGCCGTCAGACGGAATTCATTCTCCGCCTTCAATTCGATCGTTACCGGCGTTCCGTTTGCCAGAACACAGCACGGCACATACGATACATAGCTCGGCTGTGGAATCAGCACTTCGTCGCCCGGATCGAGCATCGCGCGCATCGCGATATCGATCGCCTCGCTGCCGCCGACCGTAACCATGATTTCTTTATTGTAGTCATAGTGCAGATCAAATCTGCGATCGAGATACTTTTCGATCTCAACCTTTAATTCTTTCAAACCGGCATTGGACGTGTAGAACGTTCTGCCTTTTTCCAGAGAATAGATTCCCTCGTCTCTGATATGCCACGGGGTATCAAAATCCGGCTCGCCGACACCGAGCGAGATGACATCGTCATCATCCATCTCAGTGACCAGATCAAAAAACTTACGGATTCCCGACGGCTCGATTGTCTTGATTGTTTTTGATAACGGGTCTCTCATTATGCCATCATAATCCTTTCATCTTTTGCTTTCGGAGCCATAACGGTTCCATGGTCTTTGTATTTCTTTAAGATAAAATTCGTCTTTGTGCTCAACACCTGATCGAGTGCGGAAAGCTTGTCGGATACGAACTGTGAAATTTCACGCAGCGTCTTTCCTTCCAGTGTGACCATCAGGTCGAATCCGCCGGAGATCAGGTAAACCGAATTCACTTCCGGGTAGTTGTAGATACGCTCCGCAACCTTGTCGAATCCCATGCCTCTCTGTGGGGTTACTCGCACTTCGATGAGCGCGGTCACTTTCTCAACGCCTGCTTTATCCCAGTTGATCAGCGTGTGATAACCGCAGATAATGCCTTCCTGCTCCATTGCCTCAAGCTCATTCATCACAGAAGCCTCGTCTACACCGAGCATCAGTGCAAGATCCTTGATGTCGATTCGGCTGTTCTTCTCTATAAAAGTCAAGATTTTTTCTCTCATCTCTAATTCTCCTTTATTTTAAACAATTCATCCGTCTGCGTGGTCTCTAAGAATCTTCGTTCCTCCCCGTTGATCAACACACGGTCGTTGCTGTCCGTCGCTTTGCCGACGATCACAACCTCAACTCCCGCCTGTTGCAGATCATGCGCCAAGGCATTGCCGTCCGTTGCCGCCATCACCGCGGCACCTCCGGATACCAGCTTATATGGATTGATGTCGAAAAATTCACAGATCTCCACCGTCTCCTGACGGATTGGAATCTTTTTCAGATCAATTTCAAGTCCGACGCCGGAGCTTAGCCCCATCTCCCAGAGTGCACCAAACACACCGCCTTCCGAGATGTCATGCATCGCTGCAACGCCAGACTTTGCGGCGACTGCAGCCTCCGAACGAATCGAAAGATAATCGGTAAAACGCTTCGCGCGGTCGATAAAAGGTGCCGCATAGCGTCCCAGTAATTCCTGCTCATGCTGTGTTGCGAGGATCGCCGTACCTTCCAGCGCGACTGTCTTCGTGATCAGAATATCCATCCCCGGCTTCACGGTTCCGGCTCCGATCCTCTTCGCCTCATCCACAGTTCCGAGTGCCGTAACCGTAACCATCGGCTCGCTTACCGCACGGACAACTTCCGTGTGTCCGCCGAGCACCGCGACTTCTTCCTTCTCGCATACCGCATCGATCGCTTTCACCCACTCGCGCAGCTCATTCTCGTTCGCGGATGTCGGGAGAAGAAGGTTGACCATGATACCGTACGGCTTCGCGCCGCTGCAATACAGATTGTTGAGCGCCGCATAGACACTGAGCATCGGGTTCATTGCACCGCCCAGACAGCGTGTTGCAACTGTGCTGACCACCGATTTTTCAGACAATTTCAACTCTGCTTCCGCATGTTTTCTATCCGTCTGCGAACCGGAACAAGAGGACACGTTTGCAAACGCATCCGTGTTTGTCAGTTTTACCGCTGCGTAGTCCGCACCGATTCCGAAACCCGAAACGATTTTCTTCTCTGTTGCATTATGAAGTTGTTTGAGTACGGATCGTTTCAATACCGATTCCGATAACTTTCCAGCTTTCATCGCTTCACCCTATGATAGTCTTTTAGGCTGCCCCCATAAACGGGATAGCAGCCTGTTGCTTACCTCTTTAGTTTGCAGAGTCCTCTGCATCATCATTCGAAGAATCGTTATCCGATTTGTTATCGGACTTATTATTGTCCGAAGTCGTATCTTTCTTCGAGTCATCCTTCTTGCTGTCCGACTTCTTATCATCGGACTTGTTATCATTTTTCTTGTCGTCCGAATCCTTGGAATCATCCTGATCCTTCTTGTCGTCTTCCTCTTCTGCCTTCGCCTCTTCATCCGTCTTGAGTGCGGAAGCTGCGGCGCGGACAGCCGATTCATCTCCGGTGGCAACCGCCGCCTTCAATGCATCCAATGTGTCCTTGTTTGCTCCCTTCGTACCGATCGTAATGATCTTCGGGGAAGCCTGATAATTACTCTTGTTGAACAGATCACGGCTCTGCTGCTCTCCGTCCACCTTCACGATCTTCCAGAGCTGTGCCACACATCCGGTGTGAGCACTCTGATCCACACTCCAGTAACCGATCGCAAGACTTGAATCCAGATTAAATTTCGTCTCCGGATCCGTTGTGGAAACCGTCTCACTCTCGAACGAGATCTCACGGTTCGACGGGCGGGTCTCCTTACCGTAAACATTGAAATAAATGATACCGCCGCTGCAATATCCCTCGATATAGATCGGGGCATCCAGATTATTCTTGAAACGCAGATCCTTGTAATCACCTGCGATTGCAGCGTCCATGGACGGCTGCACATACGATACAAGCATCGAATGGTTAAAACGCATTGTGATATCAAGTTCCGCACGGATGACTGCATTATATAAAGTCGTTGCCACCTGGCAGATTCCTCCACCGAAGGACTCGACCGTTGTTCCGTTCTGGTAAGCGCCGGCAAGCTCGTATCCGTTCTCCTGTGTGAACGGGCTGACCGTTGCCGCCATATCAAACTGTTCTCCCGGATAAAGGATCGTTCCGTTGATCTTGCTGCATCCGTTCGTCACGTTCTTCGCACGACCGGCACTCGATGTACTGAAATCCGTTGAAAAGCTTCCGAGAAGATCCTTCACCTGTGCAAGTTCCTCCTCGCTTCCGCGCGGCTGGACCACATCGGTCACAAGCTCGATCTCATTGTTCAATCCGTCCCACTCCCCGGCAAGGAAATCATTGATCGCATAAACCGAATCAACAATATTGACTTCCACGCCCTCTTTGCCTTTTACAAACTGAAACGCACCATTCTCGCGCACCAGTCCGTTGTCCACGGCTGCAACGCTCAGTTGATCCGAATCCTTATACAATTTCTGCGCGGTTGCCTGCTTATCCACACTCAGATGCATATCCAGAACAAGCGGTTCTTTCTTGAGATCCTGCGTGGTCTTATAACGATTGATCAGGCTTCCCGCACGTCCCACAGCGACAGCCTCGGTTACCGCGGTATTCACATCTGCGGTCACGCCCATGTCCTGTGCGGTCATGGATACCGAACCGGACTCACCCTTTAACGTAAATGTCGTATCCATCAGTCCCGCAACATACTCCTCCACTGCGGACTGTGCCTGCGTCTGTGTCATGCCGCTGACATTGACATTGCCAATATAAACTCCTTCTGCGATGGCAGCGTCCTCTGTCGCCTTCACCGGCTGCGTTCCGGCGAGCAGACAGATTGCTCCCACGGCTGTCAGTAATACTCCTAAACGCTTTAAATTCTTCATCTTCAATCCTTTAAATCCCTAAAATTATTTGTCTGACTACCTATTTTAACACAAAGCTTCACATTTTCAAGTCGCTAGAACATGATCAGTGAGGAAATAACCGAAGTGACCAGCATCGTTGCGATTACAATCAAAGCAACAATGGCGATCAGACGTTTTTTCTTCTGTTGACGATTTAATTTGCTCATGGTATTCACCTCTTCCAAAAAATCAGTTATAATTGTACATATTATATTAAGAAAGGAAATGCGCTATGTTCACATTCTTACTTATATTTATTCTATTTGTGATCATCTTAAATGTTGTGATCCGCAAAAATGATGCCAAACAGACCAAACGCGAGGAAGATTTCTGGGAACACGAGCGCGAGGCAAACTTCGCCCGGCGCAAAGATATCAGTAATCTTCAATATCTTACCATACCGCCGGAGAAAATACCACACAACCTTCACACCGAAGCAGAGGAAATTCTTGTCAAACTATCCAATTGCAGGATGCTAAACCTTGCAGGAATAACCAACACCGAGCTGAAACTGACGTACGGCGCCGCCAATCTGGATGAATTGTCCGAATATGATGATAATTTCACACAATTCGTACAGGCAGTGTCTACTTACGGCACTGAGCTTGTGGAAGCCGGACAGATGGATGATGCGCGCGCGCTTCTTGAGCTTGCCGTATCCTACCATGCCGACGCTATAAAAATCTACACCACGCTGGCGAAGATCTATCAGGATGCCGGTCAAAGCGATAAGATTCAGGATCTGATCCAATCTGCTTCTGCGATCAACACGATTGCAAACAAAATGATCACAGAAAAGCTGCAGGCTTATCTCCCGTAGGTTGCAAAATACTTATCCTGCAGACGGGATGCCTCGCTCCGTGTGAGCGTCTCCCAGCTAATTTCATCCTGAATATCATGTTGCGCCCGATACTCGCGCAGCCGCTCGATCTGATGCGCGGTTGCCGGTGTCTGGCGCTTTGCTTTATAAGTAAGTTCCCGCGGAATCAGAAGCTCTGCTTTTTCCGGCAGGATCTGCTGCATCATGCACTCCAGTATCCGATGTGTCTCCACCGCGTCATCCAGTGCCCGGTGCGCACGCTCCCGCTCGATCCGGTAATACACACACAGATCTTCCAGTTTCTTTGACTGCTCTCCCGGCAGGATCGCACGCGCAATGCGAAGCGTATCGCATGCCCGAAGCGTGAGCGGTATCCGCTTGTTGACCGCCCACTGTTTCATGAAACTGTAATCGAATGACACATTATGTCCCACGATCACATCGTCCCCGATGAATGCGATCAGTGCCTGCATCGCCTCTTCCTCGTCAAGACCCGCAGCCACTTCCTCGTTCGTGATTCCGGTCAGTTCCACCACACGCTCCGGTATACTTCGCTTCGGGTTCACCAGTGTCGCATAACGCGCCTCCTCCTTATGACCGCGCACGCGCACCGCACCAATCTCGATCACCTTATCCAGTTTCGGATTGAGTCCCGTCATCTCCAGATCGATCACCGTGTAATCGCCCCGCAGCATATGTTCCGCTTCTTCATTCTTTCGTTCCATGTACAGCCGCCCTCTTCCTTTTTCTTGCCTTATCTTACTACAAGTAGAGGGGCGGTGCAAATGAATCCTACTCTATGCTTTTTGTACGGAACCATACATTTTATATTGACAGGCACGCAGAAAAACTTTATTCTATATCCATCCAAAACTCACACTTTTCAAATTCGATGTGATACACCGATTTGACAAATCATTTGGTGCACGATGGTTCATGTGCACGGATACCCGAGTTTTCATAATTGAATATTCAAATAAAATGAGCGCATTTTTAAGGACCGCTCTACGCTTTTTTGTTCATTGATAATTGAATAAAGACTTTACACTATGGTATAATATCACCAACGAAAGGCGGTGATGATCACATGATAAGCGAGGTTAATGACATGAATCAGGAAATAGTCCAAGCAGAAATCAATCACTATACTTCATTACTACGTATTAAAAAAACCATGACCGAAATCAACCAACAGCTTGAAATTGAAATCAAAACATCACAAGCTACCTTAAAAACCTTCGGTGTAGATGTTTCGCAATTTGATTTTCTATTAGAACCATAAAACAATCTAAGGTGTAAAGTCTTTACTCAATCATCAAGACTTTACACCTTATTTTATCCTCTACGCTGTCTGGATCACAACGCTCTCCAACACGGAATCAATCTGCATTCGTTTTGAACAGATATATATACGCATCGGCTTCGCCGGCAGAATCTTCCTGTAAATCATACCGTGCACACAATGCAAGATCACTGTTCCGACCGCTGCCGCTTTCCAGCCATATAACACCATCCTTGCGGCCAAACCGAACCAGATATGCCTGCTTGCTTTGATAGATGGTAGGATCTGTCTGCACATAATCTTCCCGATCCACCAGATTACCTGTCGTATCGTCAAAATTTTCATTTGTCCCCAAAAGTCCAAATGAATACACCTCATTGATCAGATCATCCCGAAGCCGCAAAATTCCATTCTCTGTGTCCAGACTTTCAACCGAAAAGCCGAATTCAGCAAGTGTCTTTGCATCCTTTGGATGGCCGCTTTTACCCGGATTCGTCATAAAGCACACAAGAATCACCATAACAACTGCCACCGCAAGAAGCCAAACCCAAGGCTTCGGCTTCTTATAATTGATGATTCCTTTCACGCGCTCCCGGACACTGATCTCACCGAACGCCATTGGGTTGACAGCGATCCTGCGTTTTCCACTTCCGGCCAAAAGCAAAGCCTGACAATACGTTGTTTTCCAGTCGTTCGTTCTGCTCCTTGTCGCTCGCTCATCGCACGCTACCTCAATGTCCTTGCCAAAAAGCATATAGGCGATCCAACACAACGGATGAAACCAGTAGATTGCAAGCAGCAGATACCCGAGCGGCTTCCACAGATGATCACGCCGCATAAGGTGTGCTCTCTCATGCGCGATCACACATTCGCGAAAATCCTCATCCATCCCGGAAGGAAGATAGATCCGTGGTCGAAACATTCCCAGAATAAACGGACTTGCGACTTCATCGCACACGTAGACACCGCTCTCTATGCGGTATGCCGCAGCAACCTTTCGCCTCATGTGAAAATACGAACCAAACGCATATAAGAGTAATGCACCAATTCCGATCAACCAGACAATTTCCGCCCCTCGAATCCCAAGCGGCTTCCTGTTTTCCGCTTCTGCCCCCTTTATGTTCCGGTCTGTTTTCGCATTATCCATTTTCTCATGCAAGATCGTCTCTGCGTGCGTTTTGTCTGCAACTGCGTTTTCTGCCGAATTGCCGGTATTCTGCACATATGCTGCTTCCATACGAGTCTGCACCGACTGCACATCCGGCACAAGACTAAACGGACTCTCAATCGAAACCGGAACGAGAAGCCGTATTGCCACCGCCGCCCACAATGCACACATGATCCAGCGCGGTGCACGCCGCAACACAAGCCGCGCCAATATGACAGCAAGTATCACAACGCTTATGGTCACTGCCTGATCCAATACATAAATAAACATTTTCTCCATCCCTTATTCCCCCTTTTGAAAACGCGCGATCATCTCCTGAATCTCCTCAACCTCTTCCCCTGATAATTTTTTTCTGCCCGCAAACGCTGCAATAAAAGAAGGCAGCGAGCCGTCAAAATTGTCCTCGACAAATTTGTGACTCTTCGCACGCTCGAACTCTTCCTCCGAAACGACCGATGTCACCATTCCATCCTTATTCTGAAAAAGCCCCTTTTCGCAAAGCTTACGCAGAACGGTATATGTCGTGGACTTCTTCCACTCAAACTGTTCCAAAGCAAGCCTGACCACTTCTCCCGATGCAATCGGCTCCTTCTCCCACAATAATTTTGCAAATTTTTCCTGAATCTCACCTAATTCAATTTCCATATTCCGCCCTCCGTCTATGGTTTACTCTCGATAAACTAATTGTAGTTTATCCTGAATAGAC
>CAKRKX010000075.1 GCA_934358675.1 uncultured Agathobacter sp.
TACTGATACCGCCGATTCCGATGAAGTGTACATGGATCGGCTCACTGAAATTCAATTTATACATAAAGATTACCTACCTATTTTATAAAGATTTATTTTATTATACCACTCTATAAGCGTTGACGCACCTAGAAAGGTATTGTGCAAAACGCCAAAAAACACCAAAAAAAATACAACAATTTGTGAAATGTGTTGTATATAAAAAGCCTCTATGCTATAATAGATAAATCAGAAAGCGGAGAAACCTGTCCGCGGATGAAAGAATGGAACCTATAAAAATAAGAACAGACGAGGAGTGATTACGTGATTAAAAAAGAAATGATAGCTATGCTTTTAGCAGGCGGTCAAGGCAGCAGACTTGGAGTTCTGACAGCGGATGTTGCTAAGCCGGCGGTCGCATTCGGAGGCAAGTACCGAATCATCGATTTTCCGCTCAGCAACTGTATTAATTCGGGTATTGATACCGTGGGTGTACTGACCCAGTATCAGCCGCTGCGTTTGAACACACACATTGGAATTGGTATTCCGTGGGATCTGGATCGTAACAACGGCGGAGTAACCGTGCTTCCACCATATGAGAGAAGCGACAATAGTGAGTGGTATTCCGGTACAGCGAACGCGATCTATCAGAATTTGCGTTACATGGAGAGTTATAATCCGGAGTATGTTCTGATTCTTTCAGGAGATCATATTTACAAGATGGATTATGAAGTCATGCTCGACTTCCATAAGGCAAACAATGCGGACGTTACGATCGCTACCATGCCGGTATCTCTCGAGGAGGCAAGCCGCTTCGGTATCGTGATCGCGGACGAGAACAAGAGAATTCAGGATTTCCAGGAGAAACCGGCAGAACCGAAGAGTAATCTGGCATCCATGGGTATCTACATCTTCTCATGGAAAGTTTTAAGAGATGCGCTCATTGAGATGCAGGATCAGCCGGGATGTGACTTTGGTAAGCATATCATTCCGTATTGCTTTGAGAAGAACATGCGCCTTTTTGCATATGAGTTCAACGGATACTGGAAAGATGTCGGAACATTAGGCTCATACTGGGAGGCCAATATGGAGCTGATCGACCTCATTCCGGAGTTCAATCTCTATGAAGAATACTGGAAGATCTATACGAAATGCGACACGATCGAGCCGCAGTATATTGCGCCGGGCGCACATGTGGAGCGATGCCTGATCGGTGAGTCGTCGGAGATCCATGGAGAAGTGATCAATTCGGTGATCGGACCGAATGTATATATTGGTGAGGGATCGGTGATCAAGGATTCCATTATTATGAAAGACACCTGCATCGGCAAGAATGTGACGATGACCAAGTCGATCGTGGCTGAGAACTGCCGGATCGAGGATGGCGTAACACTTGGCGTCGGAGAGTCGGCACCGAATACGCTCAATGCAAGCATTTATTCGTTTGACCTTGTGACGGTCGGCGATGATTCGGTAATCCCGGAGAACGTGACGATCGGCAAGAACACCGCAATCTCCGGTGTGACGGATAAGGAAGATTATCCGGACGGACAGTTGGCAAGTGGCGGAGTAATCATTAAGGCAGGTGACAGAACATGAAAGCAGTAGGAATTATTTTAGCCGGAGGCAATAATAACCGGATGGGTGAGCTGTCCAAAAAGCGTGCGATCCCTGCAATGCCGGTAGGAGGAAGTTTCCGATGCATTGATTTTGCATTGAGCAATATGAGCAACTCGCATGTGCAGACCGTTGCGGTACTGACACAGTACAATGCGCGCTCGTTGAATGAGCATCTGAGTTCTTCGAAGTGGTGGGATTTCGGACGTAAGCAGGGAGGCATGTATCTGTTTACACCGACTGTGACCGCGGAGAACAGCGACTGGTATCGCGGTACGGCGGATGCAATGTATCAGAATATTGATTTCTTAAAGAGACGCCATGAGCCGTATGTGATCATCTCCAGCGGTGACTGCGTTTACAAGATGGATTATAATAAGGTACTCGATTATCATATCGCTAAGAAAGCGGATATCACGGTCGTCTGCAAGGATATGCCGGCAGATGCCAGTATCAACCGCTTTGGCGTGCTCCGTATGAACGAGGATTCGAGAATCGTGGAGTTTGAGGAGAAGCCGATCATCGCACAGTCGAACACGATTTCGACCGGTGTGTATGTGATCCGCAGAAGACAGCTCATTGAGATCCTTGAGAAATCGGCTGAGGAGAATCGCTTTGATTTCGTTGCGGATGTGCTGATCCGTTACAAGAACATCAAACGCATTTACGGATATAAGATGAAGGAATATTGGAGCAATATCGCCAGTGTGGACGATTATTACCGCACCAATATGGACTTCTTAAAGCAGGATGTTCGGGATTACTTCTTCCGTCAGGATCCGAAGATCTACTCCAAGGTGGACGATCTTCCACCTGCAAAATACAATGCTGGATCGGAGATTACGAACAGCTTGATCTCCAGCGGATGTATCATCAACAGCCGCGTTGAGAATTCGGTATTGTTTAAGAAGGTTTTTATCGGCAAGAACTGTGTGATCAAGAATTCGATCATTCTCAATGATGCTTACATCGGTGACAATACACACATCGAGAACTGCATCGTGGAGAGCCGCGGAACATTGAAAGCAAATACATACTATTGCGGAGAGGACGGCATACGCATCGTCTCCGAAAATAATGAGAGATATATTCTCTGATAAGGGCTTTGTTACGGGCAGAAAAGGGGGTACCTATGCAAATTACAGATATTCGGATACGCAAGGTTGACAAAGATGGTAAAATGAAAGCCGTAGTATCCATCACCATTGATGATGCATTCGTTGTACACGATATCAAGATCATAGAGGGCGAGAAGGGATTGTTTATCGCAATGCCGAGCCGCAAGGCGAGTGACGGTGAGTACCGTGACATCGCACACCCGATCAATTCGGGAACAAGGGAGAAGATTCAGAAGATGATCTTAGAGAAGTACGACGAAGTCTTAGAAGAGACGGCAGAGTAAAGAATCGGGGCTGTGGAGAAATCCATAGCCCCTTTTGAGCGAAAAGAAAGAGTAGGAGATTTGCTATGTTTTTAATTGTAGGTCTGGGTAACCCGGATAAAAAGTATGAGAAAACGCGACACAATATTGGCTTTGACACCGTGGATGCGCTTGCGGATCAGTATCATATCACGATGAACGATCACAAGCATAAAGCGTTGTGCGGATCCGGTGTGATCGAGGGCACAAAGGTGCTTCTCGCGAAGCCTCTGACTTACATGAATTTAAGCGGTGACAGCGTGGCGGAGATCGTCAATTTCTATAAATTAGACCCGGAGACAGAGATGATCGTGATCTTCGATGACATCTCACTTGCACCGGGCAACATTCGTGTGCGCAAGAAAGGCAGCGCAGGTGGGCATAATGGAATCAAAAGCATTATCGCGCGATGCGGCACACAGAATTTTATGCGCATTAAAGTCGGTGTGGGAGAAAAGCCGGAAGGCTGGGATCTCGCGGATCATGTGCTTGGACATTTTTCAAGGGAAGACCGCGCGCTGGTTGAGGACGCGATCAAGGATGCGTGCAGCGCAGCAGTCATGATGATGCAGGGCGATGCGGACGGCGCGATGAACCGTTTTAATGCCAAAAAATAGTATCAAGTTTTCATAGAAAACAGGAGAAATAAAATGAGAGCATTTACAGAACCTTTACAGGAACTGAGCGGATTCGAGGAGATGACGCGGGGGGCGCAGAACGCCGGACTGATCACGATCAGCGGTTGTATCGATGCGCAGAAATCACATATGATCTATGGAATCGGCAATGACCGCAGACACAAGGTCATTGTCACTTTTCATGAACAGAAAGCGAAAGAATTATATGACGATTACCGCTTTTTTGATCCGAATGCGGTCTATTATCCTGCCAAGGATATTCTGTTTTACCAGTCGGACATCCGCGGCAATCTGCTGACGGCGGAGCGTATCCGTGCGCTTCGTGCGATCCGTGAGCAGCAGGAGGTCACGGTGATCACGACATTTGATGCGCTCATGAATACGATGGCACCGCCGCAGACGTTATGGGACAGCATTCAGCGGATCGAGCCGGGGGACACCGTTATTCTCGATGAACTTGTGGCGCGCCTTGTGCAGATGGGGTACGAGAAGGAATACCAGGTTGATACAATGGGGCAGTTTGCGCTCCGCGGCGGAATCTTAGATGTATTTCCGCTGACCGAGGATAATCCGGTGCGTATCGAGATGTGGGGCGATGAGGTCGACACGATCCGCTCGTTTGATGTGGAGAGTCAGAAGTCGATCGAGAATCTGGAGGAACTTGTGATCTATCCGGCGTGTGAGCTGGTGCTCGATGATGCGCAGAAGCAGGCCGGTATTGAACGCTTTTTAAAGGAGGCAAAATCGTTTTCCTCCAAATTGAGAAAAGAGATGAAGACGGAGGAAGCGCACCGCGCGTTGTCCACGGCGCAGGAACTTGCGGAAGAGTGGGGCGAACTGTCCGTGACGGCCGGAATGGATGCCTTTTTATCGTATTTCTGCAGTGAGCGTGTGGGACTTCTCGATTATTTTGATCCTGAGGATACCTATCTGTTTTTTGACGAGTTAAGCCGCTGTACAGAGCGCGGAAAGCAGACGGAAGTGGAGTTCGCGGAGAGTATGAAGCAGCGTCTGGAGAAGGGCTACATCCTGCCGGGACAGATGAAGGAACTCTTCGGTTTCAAGGAAGTGATGGGCAGACTCGAGCGGTATTCGTGCATTGCGCTGTCAGCGCTCGATGTCAAGACGAACGGCTTGAAATCAAACGGTCAGTACGGTATCCATGTCAAGAGTGTGAATGCATACAACAACAGCTTTGACCTGCTGATCAAGGATCTGCAGCATTACAAGAAGAACGGCTACCGCATCATCCTGTTGTCCGGCTCGAAAACGCGTGCTGCGCGACTTGCCGAGGACATCATGAATGAGGGGCTGAACTGTTTCTACACGGACGATTACGATCACGAGCTTCTGCCGGGGCAGATCATGGTCTGCTACGGCAAGGTACACAAGGGTTACGAATATCCGATCCTGCAGTTTGCGGTCATCACGGAGACGGACATCTTCGGCGCGGAGCGCAAGAAGAAAAAGCGCCACCGCACTTACGAGGGCGAGAAGATCCAGAGTTTTACCGCGCTCAACATTGGCGATTATGTGGTGCATGAAAACCACGGACTCGGTGTGTACAAAGGCATCGAGAAGATTGAGGTTGATCACAAGGTCAAAGATTACATCAAGATCGAGTATGCGGGAGGCTCCAATCTCTATATTCTTGCCACGCAGCTGGAACTGATCCAGAAATATGCGGGCAAGGATGCAAGAAAGCCGAAACTGAATAAGCTAGGCGGACAGGAATGGGGCAGGACCAAGACCAAAGTACGAGGAGCGGTCAGGGAGATCGCACAGGATCTTGTCAAATTATATGCGGCCCGCGAGGAACAGAATGGATATGTTTACGGATCGGATACGGTATGGCAGAGAGAGTTTGAAGAATTGTTTCCGTTCGAGGAGACCGAGGATCAGGTGCTTGCGATCGAGGCAACGAAGAAGGATATGGAAAGTCACAAGATCATGGACCGCCTGATCTGTGGCGACGTCGGATACGGTAAGACGGAGATTGCGATCCGTGCGGCGTTTAAGGCGGTACAGGAGAATAAGCAGGTTGCTTATCTTGCACCGACAACGATCCTTGCACAGCAGATCTACAACACATTCTCGCAGCGCATGAAGGACTTTCCGGTAAGGGTGGATCTGTTATGTCGTTTCCGCACGGCGGGCGAGCAGAAGAAGTCGATCGAGGATCTGCGCAAGGGACAGGTGGATATCATTGTCGGCACGCACAGAATTCTTTCCAAGGATGTGCAGTTTAAGGATCTCGGACTTCTGATCGTGGACGAGGAGCAGCGTTTCGGTGTGGCACACAAGGAGAAAATCAAGCAGCTCAAGACGAACGTGGATGTATTGACTCTGACGGCGACACCGATCCCGCGAACACTTCACATGAGCCTGATCGGTATTCGCGATATGAGCGTGCTCGAGGAGCCGCCGATGGACCGTGTGCCGATCCAGACTTATGTTATGGAATATAATGAGGAACTTGTCCGCGAGGCAATCTCGCGTGAGCTGGCGCGGCAGGGACAGGTTTATTATGTGTACAATAAAGTCAGGGATATTGACGAGGTGACGACGAAGATCCAGGCGCTTGTGCCGGAGGCGAATGTCGCTTTTGCCCACGGGCAGATGCATGAAAAGCAGCTTGAGGATATCATGTACCGTTTCATCAACGGCGAGATCGATGTGCTCGTCTCGACAACGATCATTGAGACGGGACTGGATATCTCAAATGTCAACACGATGATCATTCACGATGCGGACAATATGGGGCTCTCGCAGCTCTATCAGCTTCGCGGCCGTGTCGGACGATCGAACCGCACAGCATATGCCTTTTTGATGTACCGCAGAAACAAGATGCTCAAGGAAGTGGCAGAGAAGCGTCTTGCCGCGATCAAGGAATATTCGGATCTCGGCAGCGGATTCAAGATCGCAATGCGTGACCTCGAGATCCGTGGCGCGGGCAATCTGCTCGGTGCGCAGCAGAGCGGCCATATGGAAGCGGTCGGCTACGATCTGTACTGCAAGATGCTCAATGAGGCGGTCAAGGAGGCCAAAGGCGTTGCACCGGTGGCTGACTTCGATACTTCGGTCGATATTAAAACGGACGCCTTTATCCCGGCGACGTATATTGCGAACGAGTCGCAGAAGCTTGATATCTACAAGCGTATCGCGGGCATTGAGACGGACGAGGAAGCGGAGGAGATGCTAGAGGAGCTGATCGACCGTTTCGGCGAGCCGCCGAAGTCTGTGCAGAACCTGCTTGTGATCGCGCGGCTGAAGGCTTTGGCACATATGATATATATTAAGGAAATCGTGCAGAAAGACGAATTCCTAAAACTTACCATGTACGAGAAAGCGGATATCGATCCGGCAAAGATTCCTGAGCTGATCGCGGCATGTGCGCCGGCACTCAAGTTTACCGCAGACGCGCAGAATCCGTATTTTTCATATGCACTCAAAGTGAATTCAAGGGAGGCGGCGCGCGACATTCTCGACGTGCTGAAACAACTCTTAGAGCGCATGAAGGTGCTCCTTGGCTCCAAAAATGCATAAAAACTCTTGCTAGTTGCGAAAAAAAGCTCTATAATATATGAGCAAATGCTCTAAGGTAGAGTTTACTTAGGAGGAATATATGAAGGCAAAGAAAGTTACGGCACTCATTTTAGCATGTGCCCTTTGTGCATCCGCAGTTACCGGATGCGGTATAAATAAGAACGCAACTGCAGCAACCATGAAGGATCAGACGGTCACCATGGGTGTTGCCAATTTCCTGTGTCGCTTTGAGCAGGCTTCCATGGAGGATCTGTACAAATTGTATCTGGGCAGCTCTTCAGAGTCAACAGAGAGCATCTGGAGCAGAGACTTATCCGGCAATGGAACAACACTTGAGGACAGCACAAAGAATCAGGCGATTGAGGAGTTACATGAGATGTACACTCTGCAGCAGCATATGAGTGATTACAATGTGGAGATCACAGATGATGACAAGGCTGCCATCACAGAAGCTGCCAAGAAGTTTATGGATGCCAATTCCAAGGAAGCGATCAATGAGATGGGCGCAACACAGGATATCGTAGAGGAGATCCTGACCTTATACACTATCAAGGCGAGAATGAAGACTGCAATCGAGGCAGACGTTGATACGAATGTATCGGACGAGGAAGCCAACATGCGTGCATACAGCATGG
This sequence comes from uncultured Agathobacter sp., assembly GCA_934358675.1. Taxonomy (GTDB): domain Bacteria; phylum Bacillota; class Clostridia; order Lachnospirales; family Lachnospiraceae; genus Roseburia. The sequence continues at coordinate 7,836 of CAKRKX010000075.1, forward strand.
TATCACTGGATATCAGTGAGGGAAGCGATGATGCGGCAAAGAACAAAGAGATCGCAAGTAAGATGGAAGCAGCACTCAAAGAAGACGGTGCAACCTTAGACAAAGTTGCTGAGGACAATGATCAGAAAGTAACAACAGGCACATATGATGCCGACAATGATACACTCGATGAGGAAGTAAAGAACGCCCTTGACGGACTCAAGGAAGGTGAGACTTCCGGTCTGATCGAGACGGATAGCAAGGCATATTTCGTGCATATCGACAAGGATACCGATGCGGATGCAACCGAGCAGAATCGTACATCTATTATCAACCAGCGCAAAGATGATCTGTATCAGAAAGTCTTAAGCGGTTGGCAGGAAGATGACAACTGGAAGGTTGACGAGAAGGCTGTCGCAAAAATTGAATTTAAGAACTCCTTCACGCAGCAGGATCCGAATGCATCTACGGAAAGTACCGAGAGCACAGAGGGTACCCCTAGTACCGAGAACGTAGAGAGCACACAGTAATGCTGAAAGATAATATTGTTTTAATTGGAATGCCGGGGGTGGGTAAAAGCACCGTCGGCGTTATCCTTGCTAAAGTGCTTGGATATCAGTTTATAGATGCGGACCTTGTGATCCAGGAGCAGGAGGGGAGACTTCTGTGTGAGATCATCGAACAGGAAGGTACACAAGGGTTTATTGAAGTTGAGAACCGTGTGAATGCTTCCATCGAGGCAAAGCATGCGATTATCGCGACCGGCGGCAGTGTGGTATACGGCAGGGAAGCGATGGAACATCTCAGCAAGATCGGTACGGTAATCTATTTACAGGTGCCGTATCCGGAGCTGGCGAAGAGGCTGGCGGACATCAAAGGAAGAGGCGTGGTCCTTCGGGACGGTCAGACACTCCACGACCTGTATGAGGAGCGCACCCCGCTCTACGAGAAGTATGCAGACATCTGCATCTGTGAGACGGGCCTTGGCGTAGAACAGACCGTTGATCAGGTCGTAGAGAAATTGAATTTGATGAATAACAAACACGAAAGTAACGAATAGTATATTTAGTAGGGGCATTTCATTTTTTTGAGGTGAGATATGGAACAGTACGTGATCAAAGGCGGTAACCCGCTGAATGGTGAGGTCGAGATTGGCGGTGCAAAGAATGCGGCGCTTGCAATTCTTGCAGCCTCCATTATGACCGATGAGACCGTTACAATAGAGAATTTACCAAACGTTAGAGATATCAATGTTCTGCTGCAGGCGATCGCAGAGATCGGTGCAAAAGTGGAACGTATTAATGCACATAAAGTCAAGATCAACGGATCCTTTATCCGCGACGTGAACGTGGACAATGCGTTCATCCGCAGAATCCGTGCGTCTTATTACCTGATCGGCGCTTTGCTCGGCAAGTATAAGAAGGCGCAGGTGGCACTCCCGGGCGGATGTGACATCGGAAGCCGTCCGATCGATCTGCATATGAAGGGATTCCGTGCCATGGGAGCAACCGTGGATATCGCACACGGACTTGTTGTGGCAGAGGCAGAAAAGTTAAACGGAACACATATTTATCTGGATAAAGTATCGGTAGGTGCCACCATCAATATCATGATGGCTGCTGCTATGGCAGATGGCAAGACCGTTATCGAGAATGCTGCGAAGGAGCCGCACGTTGTTGATGTGGCAAACTTCTTAAACAGTATGGGAGCCAATATCCGTGGCGCAGGAACGGATGTGATCCGTATCGTCGGTGTGGAGAAGCTTCACAAGACCGAATATTCGATCATTCCGGATCAGATCGAAGCCGGAACCTTTATGTTTGCGGTTGCCGCAACCGGTGGAGATGTTCTTGTCAAGGATGTGATTCCGAAGCATCTTGAAGCGACGACAGCCAAGCTGGTCGAGGCCGGATGCAAGGTGGAAGAATTTGACGATGCAGTCCGCATTATCTCGAATGGAAAGCTTCACCATACACAGGTGACGACACTTCCTTATCCGGGATTCCCGACCGACATGCAGCCGCAGATGGCTGTGCTTCTCGGTATTGCAGAGGGAACGAGTACGGTGACGGAGAGCATCTTCGAGAATCGTTTTAAGTATGTTGACGAGCTGACACGCATGGGTGCCAATATTAAGGTGGAGAGCAATATTGCGATCATCAACGGTGTGAAGCAGTACACCGGAGCACATGTGAACGCACCGGATCTTCGTGCCGGAGCTGCACTTGTGATCGCAGGTCTTGTCGCAGAAGGAATTACCGTCATTGACGATATCTATTATATTGAGCGTGGTTATGAGGAGTTTGAGCGCAAGCTCAGAGGAATCGGAGCGCAGATCGAGAAAGTCAATGATGACAAGGAATTGCAGAAATTCATTTTGAAAGTTTCATAATGAAAATCGAATAAAGATATATGAAAAGCCGTATGGGATTGCTCTCATACGGCTTCGTTTTACAGTACGGCTTTAATATATAAGTCTTTGTTGGCCTTGGACAGATCGATGCATGTGTTGTCGTCCAACTGTACGATCGGTCTCGACAGATCGTTCTGATTTAACATGATAATGTTGCAGCCTCTTCCGTCGCTTAAGATAACACGGTTACTCTGGTAAGTGACGGCGATCTGTTTTAAGAAGGTCAGAATATAGCGTGTGTAATATTTCTGATAGCCCTCTTTCTCGAAGTTGCTGATCACCTGGAACGGGCAGAGCGGTGCGCGGTAGGAACGCGCGGCAGTCATTGCGTCATACACATCGGCAATCGCAACGATCATCGCAAAATTCTCAATGAAATCTTCACTCAGTCCGGACGGGTATCCGGTTCCGTCGCAGCGCTCATGGTGCATGAGTGCAGATTTCTTGATGCGTGGATCCATGTTCGGCTGATTCTTTAAAATCTCATATCCGTACTTCGGATGCTGACGAATCTGCGCGAATTCCTCATCGGTCAGAAATCCCGGCTTGTTTAAGATCTCGTCCGGAACTATTAATTTGCCGATATCGTGGAGCAGTCCCGATAAAGTCAGCACATCAAGGTCGTGTGACGGAAGCTTCAGCCAGCGTCCGATCATGCGTGAGATCAAAGCGACATTCAGACAATGTGCGTAGACGGAATCGTTGATCGTTCGCATATTATATAACATATCAAATAATTCAATGATCGTATTGCGGGAACGGAACAATTCCGAGACGCTCGCAAGAAGATCGTTGGTATCGATCGGTTCGTTGTGGTCAAGCGCCGCGGCAAAAGCGCGCTTCATCTTCTCGATGCAACCAAAATAGGAAAACTGAAAATCGCGGAATTCCGGAGATGCGGCGACTTTCTGCGAGTGTGTTTTGCTCTCCTCCGCACGAGTCTTCAGCTGTCTCGGCTTCGGAGCTTCTTTCGGTGGCTCCTTCGGCTGCCCGGTTTCCTGTGGCGCCTCTTCAACCGGCTGAGGGTCTTCCCCATACACGCAAGCCGACTCAACGCGGTACAATTTCATTCGATTGATGAGCTGTCTGGTTACGATCGTATCGGCAGGGGCGAGAATCTGTCCCACCGGCGTCCTGACCGGTTTCGCAGTCACCATTCCGATTTCTAATTCCTTTGGTTCTAAGGTACGCATAATAAAACCCTCCAAAAATGCGTTACTTACATAACTAAAAGTATACGGAATTCACAAGAAAATGTCAACAAATAGGTCTTGACAGATACAATATTTTAGCGTATTGTAGCGGATAGAGATTTCAAATTTAATATTGTAGCTTTTCTCTTATTCAGAGTGATGGAGATACATAGGATCTGTGAAGTCACGGCAACCCCGTTTTGTACAACAGGAAGGTGCCAACCTGAGCGAGTAATCGAACAATAAGAGGATTTGATGATCTTAAATTCATTCAGTCCGCTTTTGGCGGATTTTTTTATTGCTTTTTTTAAAACGAAAGGAGAAATCGATGGAGAAATTATTATTTACATCAGAGTCCGTAACCGAAGGACATCCTGACAAAATGTGTGATGCGATCTCTGATGCGATCCTTGATGCCTGCATGGAGCAGGACCCGATGAGCCGTGTAGCCTGCGAGGCAGCAAGTTGTACAGGCTTCGTACTTGTAACCGGTGAGATTACAACAAAGGCACAGCTTGATATCCCTTCAATCGTAAGAAAGACCGTAAACGAGATCGGATACAACGATGCCAAGACCGGATTTGACGGTCATACATGTGCGGTTATGGTTGCTTTGGATCAGCAGTCCACAGATATCGCTATGGGTGTTGACAAGGCACTCGAGGCTAAGGAAGGTGCTTTGACCGATGACCTTGATACCGGTGCCGGAGATCAGGGTATGATGTTTGGTTACGCAACCAACGAGACACCGGAGTTAATGCCTTATCCGATCTCTCTTGCACACAAGCTTGCTTTACAGCTGACCAAGGTTCGTAAGGACGGAACATTGACCTACCTTCGTCCGGACGGAAAGACACAGGTTTCCGTAGAGTACGATGAGGCAGGCAAGCCGAAGAGACTTGAGGCTGTCGTATTATCAACACAGCATGATGAGGATGTGACACAGGAGCAGATCCATGAGGATATCAAGAAGTATGTATTTGATCCGATCCTTCCACAGGATATGGTCGATGAGAATACCAAGTTCTTTATCAACCCTACAGGAC
>CAKRKX010000076.1 GCA_934358675.1 uncultured Agathobacter sp.
ATTTCCTTCCATTACCCACATGCCGATCTGCTCCATCAGAATCTGTGATTCCGACTGAAGGTCGATCTGTGCGGATGCATTATTATAGTTTTTATGTGCAGCACCTAAAAAGATGGTTGCGGCGATCATGATGATCGAAGAAATTGCAATCGCAATGATCAATTCCACAAATGTAATTCCACGCTGATCCTGTCTCACCCAACCACTCCTTTCTCATTTTTGCACGCTGAGATCAATTCTTGCTGCTTTTCTGCTACTGCTCAATAATGTGTTTTCCGGTATCATATACAAGCGTGATGCTGTACTCCGGCACGCCATCGATCAGAATGGTATGTACCGTTGTGTCAGCCGAATCAAATGTTGCCTGCTTTGTGTAGGCAATCTTCATATAACTGTTCTCCGCCAGTTCGCTTCCGTCCTGACAGATCTTGATCGTATTGTTGGACAACTTTGTTCCGTCCTTCGTCAGCTTGCTTCCGTCAAAAGACGACAGATTATCCGGCAGAATGTCCGCGTAATATCCGCTGCTTAAATGATAAATATACAGATACGAATCACCGGATTTACTCATGGTCTTTACCCGCAGCTGGTCAAGAGAAGAGTCAATGGTCTTCATCACCTTCTGGGTGTCCGCATAGTGCAGATGTCCGATCATCATGACCGACGAGCCAACCAGAATACCGATGATCGCAATCACGATAATGATCTCTACCAATGTAATACCGGTGTTGTCCCGTAACGTTCGTTCTCTCATTGGCACGCTCCTTAATTCTTTTTCCAGTTGTCATATCCGATATAAGATTCCATATCCAAACCACCGGAAATATTTGCCGTTGCGGAAGCCGTATAGCCCTTGAAAAATTGTGAAAATGAAGGTGCCGCCTGCTTTTGGTCCTCCGCAAACAGATTCGAAACGAAAAGCTTGTTTTCCTTTACCTGTGCACCCGAATCAAACGAAACTTCGCCACCGGAAATAAGCAATCCCTCAAACTGTCCCGAAACTTTTACATTCCCTGTTGCCACGACGATTCCCTTTGTGATCGATGTTGGAAGAACATAGGTTCCCGTATTCTCGATCAGGTACACATCCCAATTGGGATTTGGCTGATACACGGTCATATCCGGACTCAACGGATCTTTATGTGCTTCAATCTCCTGCACAAGCGCATCACGGTCGATCAGCCTGTCAAACACCGGATCCATCCGTTTGTTGATAACCTCATGACCGGACGATGAATCGATAAACCGGATGTTATCCTCTGTCACTCCCTGCCCGGATTCGGTCAGACCCAACTCTAATGATTTGTATCTTACCGCAATATTGGAACTTAAATTCCATAATACACCACTGCTGCTTTTCCAGTTATCCGGCTGTATCGTTACCGATTTCTCTTTCAGCAATTCCTCCGAATCATTCCGGTACATGATATCTCCTGCAAGTGTCATGATCAGCTTATTGTTAATGATCAAAGCATCCTGATCCAGATAGCTGCCTGCCAGACCACCGGCTTTACTTGCGTTGTTGTCATAGTAAGTAGAAAAATACTGATTTGCGTCATTCTGTGACTTAAAGTTCAGATAATAATTGACTCCTTCGGAATAATAATACGGAACCAATGGTTTCTCTGTGCTCAGAAAACTTAGCAGCGTTTCCTTCGTAATATTAAGTTTTCTGGCATATTGTGCGCATCCGTCATATGCTTCGCCGTTCTGCTGTGCCTTAAACTTTATATGGTTTAAATCGCTTGCATCAACATATTCGGGAGGAACATAATACGCCAACTGATTCGTTCTTGCAGCGAGCGACTCTCCCATAAGAATATCCGAATTTTTGTTGTCTTTGTTATCGGTATCCGCTTTGCGCGAAATAAACGTTCTTCCTGCAAGCATCAGATAATTTAAATCCGTCAGGTCCAGCTTGCAATCCCTTCCATTGATCATGATCGCACTGCTGAAATCGGCATCGGTCGACATGGAATCATCGCCTGTCACATAATTTTTCTTAAAATTATAGCCGTAATAGCTTCCTTTGAGCTTCATGTCACTCTGCATGCCGTTTAGCGCAAGATCATCCGCCACGTATGCATTTCCGTTAATTACAAGTTTCGAAGCACCTCTTCCGGTTGTCCGGATATTCTCAGCCCAGATTGCGGAATTTCCATTTCCAACTGTCAGATCCGAGCCGCTCTCCACTTCGATATCGCCGCGCGTGACAATATTTTTTCCCGTTAATGTTCCGCTTCCGCCGGATGTTGCTTTCACACCGCCCGCACCGGCATACACATTTCCATCAATTCCAACTCCTGCCGCATTGATACGGATCTGCTCGTCCGCGATCAATGCGTATTTCATAAATTCCGGAACCTGGCTTTGTCCCGCAAAATTCATATTCGGTGTGGAAAAAACAAGATCGGTCGTAATCTTCGTCTCATAATCCTGCGCATCTTTGTATACGACCTGTATATTTTTTAACGTAAAAACTCCCGCATCGTAATCCGCCTCATACTTCGGATCGGCTGCCGCAACAAAACAAGCCTGTTCCGCCACATCCAGAGTACAGCTTTTTACTTTGTCGGTATCATAGTTTGAAACGCAGTACGCGACCGCGCCCTGCGCATTATTTGTCGTTGTCTTGGCAGCGGCAGGATTACCAAAATAGTTCTCAAGCCCCTGCATATATTTCTGCCGGAACACCTCCTGCGCGTTCTGTCCGCTGCCGGTATATTTCAGATAATTCTGCAAAACATCCACATAGACATCCTCCAGCACAGCCTCCGCCTGTTGTCTTGCGCCTGTGCGCAGATCATCCATGACCGCATCCGCACTGTAGAAATTCTTCTTTGTGCCACGCTCCACTTCCTTCATCTGGATATTGACGATCGTAATCTTCGTGATCACGACAGCAATCGCGCTGACTACGACCAGAAGGATCATTACCGCAAGCAGAGAAGCACCGCGATTATCATTTTTTAATGAACTTCGTCTCATCGCTACTCCCCTTTCGCCGAATTAACCGTAATGTACCGGTAATCATCCCTGTCCGCTTCGTTTCCTTTATTCTTTTGGTAAACGCTGACTTCCACGTTTACGTTTCGTATGCCGGATTCCTCCGGAACCAAATCCTCAACATTGCTCAGTTTGTAAGAATCCTGCCAGATTCCTCCACCGTTTGTGACAGGCGGATTCTCATAGGACTTCTTTCCGAGATTCGACGCAACCTCCGGCATCGGACAGCCATCTTTCGGCGAGATCACCAGTTTGTAACCGCTAAATCCCGCAGTGACCTCATCGATATTCTGGCATACGGCGATCAGTTTCGGCACCGCCGTTGCCGCATCGCAACGAATCTCCAGATGATCGGTGTTATCCGCATTCCGATACGCGTAATACATCAGATAGATGTGCTCCACATTCTGTATATTTTCTTCCGCGAAATCATTGCATGTATAAACTTCCGTGCTGTCGATTACTTCCGCACCATCTGCTCCCGTCACGTCCACGCACTGATAAGAGCATGCCACTCTTACATACTGCTTCTCTATCGTAATGGAAATCGTACGTTTCAGATGACATTGAATATAATCGCGGAGATCTCCGGCATCCATCGACGCCGCTGTATCTCCGAGATACAGCATATATTCCGCCGAAAAATAGTTTAACGCATCCTGCATCTGGCCGTTTTCCAAAGCGACAACATCCTTCGTGTCATCGATCCCGTCAAACTGCGGCACCTTCTCTACATTCTCCGCGGTATCCGTATTGACCTTCACCACGATATCGTAATCTTCGCCGATTGCATCCGCCTGTCCGTAATATTCCGCAGAACCGCCGATTACGGGACCGCCTGCCGCTACCGATGTGTACGATGTCAACGCATAATTTTTTCCTGTCAGATACGGTACGTCAAATCCCGAAGCCGTCACATTCTGTATCAGATTTTGTTGTGCCTTTACGTCTTCCATGATCTCCTGCGCCAGATGCGATGCGTGCTGCTTATCCGCCATCTTCGCATTGTATTTCATGGACTGCGTAAAATACGACATGAGCGGAATCGAGAGGATTGCAAGGATTGCCATAGAAAGGATGACTTCCAGCAATGAAAAACCGGCATTGGATAAAGCCCTTTGATTTTTTAGTTTTTTCATCCGAAAGCCTCCTTTCCGGTCTTTTTATGCTTCGTCTAGTAACGATCCCCCGAAGCTTCCTGTGAACGTTCTATCGTTTTACCGAAGATATTCGATACGCCCTTTGGCATGAAGTCAAATACCGGAGGAACGTACTCTTTACCGGTATTCGTAATATAGTACATGTTCAGTGTCATCTCACCGGTCAGTTTTCCGGTAGCGTCATCAAACGCAGCTGTAAACTGCGTAATCGTTGTGCGATCCTGAAACGCATTGACATAGGCGATCATTTCTTTTAATCCGTTGTAGCTTGCTTCGTAGCGGATTCCGATCGATGCATAATATCCTGCGACATTTCCGGATGTATCTGCAGATGCATCCGTTGCTGCATCGTCTGTTCCGTCCCCGGTACTCTGGGTATCCGCTGTCGCAGACGTATCACCGGCCGCACTGTCGGCGGCTCCGTCCGCGGCATCCGTGCTGCTGTTCGCTGCATCGGTGCTGCTGCCTGCGGCTGTCGTATCAGCTGCTCCCACAAGCGGCATACGCATCGCAAACGTGATATCCGTGATATGGAAATCACTGCTGTGGTCTTCATAATCCTGCAGCGACTCGATGGACTTCTCCGTCGTCATATCGGACGGATACTTCGCAATAATGTCCGCCTGCGTCTGCTTCATATTCTCAATATTTTCCTTTACCTGCGGCAGGGAAGCCTCCATCTGCTGCATCTGCTGCACCTTGGCACTGTCCTGCTCGTTCTGTGCCTCAAGTTCGCTCGCCTTCGTCATTCCTTTATTGAAGATGAAAAAGTAAGAGCACGCCAGAATCACGATTGCAAAGAATATGATCAAAAGCCGCTTATCCGAATCTGAAATTTTTATCTTATTCATCTGCCTGCTCCTCCGATTCCTGCACATCTGCATAATATGCATTCACTGTATAAGTCCACTCGCTGCTTCCGCTCTCCTCATCCGTCTGTTCCGACATGGATGGGATCGAAGGATCCGTAAGTAATGTCACATTCTGGAAATTGAGCAGCATCTGACCAACCGTAATCTTTCGATCCGCCGTCATATTCAGCGTGATCAGATTGTCATCCGTCTGCATACTGGTTACTTTTATCGCGCTCGGAAGTTCTGCTTCCAGCTGCTCGATCAGAGGAAGAAGGTATTCATTCTTCGTCTTCGTTGCGTCATCGATTGTGACATAAACCTGCTCCTCCTGCTGCACGCGGCTGCTCTCGTCGTACGTCTCCTGCACATAGGCAAGTGAAGTCAGCTGATCCTGCAGGGAGCGGTGCTCGGAGTGCGCGATCAACTGGCGCACGCTTGATCCAAGGATCAGAAGCAGACTGAGCAAAAGTGATCCCGCAAACAGAATGTATGCAGAATGCAGACCATTCTTCTTGTTATCCGCCTCCTGCATCTCCTTCGGTTTCGCATCGAGCGGATGCACGGCGGCACCGATGACCGAAAGGAATCCGACCGGCGTGGCTGCACGCGGCTGTCTGGTGTTGCTGCTCTCCTCCAATACCGGGTCGGTATAATCCTGATGCTCTTTCTTTCCGGCTTTCTTTTTGTCATTTACTCCATTCTGATTTCTCAGATCGATGATCTTTGCGAAATCAATCTTCTGCAGCGGAAGCGGTAACTCCTGCGCAAAAAGCTTATGGATTCCCGCAAAACGCGATCCGTCGCCGACCAGATACACGTTTCCGACGAACTCTTTTTTTACCTGGTTCTGATAATAATCCAATGCCGTATTGGCAATGCGCAGATGATACCGGAGCGATTCCGCCAGATCCTCATACGCCTCATCCGCCTGTGTCTGATCGATCGCCTGCTGCGCAGGATCTCCGTTGTCCGGCATCGACGGCTTATTAAAGATGACATTGTGCTCCAGCAGGAAATCGAATGCCTTCTCCTCGTCATCGATTCCAAGGATCGGATGAGCCACCACGGCGGAAATGGTTGCACCGTATCCGTATGGTGTCACACGCTGGAACGCAAGTTTCTTGTTCTCTAAAATGCTGATAACGGTCGCCTGCTCCTCCAGCTGGATGATCATCGCATTATCTACGAAGCTGTCACACATCAGCTGAATGCAGCCATTGCCGATATAATCAAAGGTTTCCACCTTCAGTCCTGCCAATTGGGCAAAGGACACATAGTTGCCCAGCAGATTATCCGGGATTGCGACCAGAAGAAGCTTTAACTGTTTTTTTCCGTCATCCTCAACGACATCCATCTTGCTGTAACTGATCGTGTAGCCACTGATGTCCATCGGGAAATAATCACGGCTCTGCGCATCGATGATGCCCTTGATCTTGTTGTCTTTGACATACGGAATCATCACTTCGCGGGTAACGACCTTGGAAGAGGACAACGTAAATACAACGTCCTTTTCCAAAATCTGCCGGCGCACAAGTTCTTCTTTTAACGCTCGCGCCAGACTGTCTTTATCTCTTATGTATCCGTCTTCCACCGCATGCTCCGGCGTACGGAAGGCAAATGCCTCATGTACCGGTGGATTTTTCTTGCGGTAATCGACCAAAGCGACCTTGGTCCACTGGATTCCGGTCTCAATACTGATCACTTTTTTTGCCACTTTTTCTTCCCCCTCATTTACGTTCCAAATGTATATGGAAAAACATATATAAAACAATCACCATCTCTCACACTTTTTTCCAAACGCAATTGTCTTATATATATTTTTCGTCCTATGCACAGTCAAAAGAAGTGAGTTTTTCACTTCTTTTAGTAAATTCCCATCATGCCAAGATACCATGTCCAGAACCGGTCGCCCCAGAGTGCGGCAATATAGATTCCGGCAGAAAGATACGGTCCCATCGCAAGTAAGTTGTTGCGTTTGCTTACTTTCATGCGGATCGTATGAAGAACCGAACCGAGTATGCACGCAAGTACAAATGCAAGCAATATGTTTCTGGCGCCGAGCAGAAGTCCCGCATACGCCATAAGCTTGATATCTCCGCCGCCGATCGCCTTGCCGGAGGAGAAATAATACAAACCATACAAAAACAGACTGACGCAGAAAGCACCGATCAGGTGCGATACGATATGCCGATAATCATAGACCGTCATAATGATACCGAGAAGTCCGATAAACAGATTAAACGTCACCGGTATCCGAAACGTTCTTTCATCAATGACCGTAATAACGATCAGAGCAGATGTCATGAGACAATAGAGCACACTGCTGAACGTGAAGCCGTTCGCCATGAAAACGATCACATACAGCACACCATTCAGAGCCTCGATTAATGGGTACTGTATGGAAATCTTAGCACCACATTGCCGGCATCTGCCCCGAAGCATTATGTACGAAAATACAGGAACCATATCACGCCAGCCCAGCTTACGTCCACAACTCATGCAGTGCGAAGAACGCACGATATTCTCTTTCTTCGGAATACGGAAAATGCAGACATTTAAAAAGCTGCCGATCACGATTCCGTAGAGAAATACAATTGTGTAGATGAAAATGGTAAGTTGGGTTAGCATGATAAATACTCCTAGTTAATATTAAATTTTACGCCATCACAAGGATTCCTTATTTTGACTCAATTGTTTCAAATGTTCCACCAGTTGTGGCTACTGAAATCATCGGCTTAGTATTCTTACATTTAATAGTAATTGCAGTAACTTTCTTTCCCTCTTTAGATTCCAAATTAAGATCTGTGACAGTTTGTACGTTATTCAAATCGGTAAATGCTTTCTTTAATGTAGTTTGTTCTGCTGCAGTTCCTCCTGATACAGAGACAGCATCCGTAGCTCCCGCTGCTGCCGTTTTCCCAATAGTAATTACATACTCATTAGCTGTTAATGCTGCTGCATTAGATGAGTATGCAGTCATACCATCTGTGCATAATCCACTAAGTACCTGAACATCTTTTGCGTGTCTTGACTTATCAATATAAGGAAGTACCTGTGTACCAACAACACCTACTAAAATTGCCATAATTGCGATAACGATGATCAGCTCTACGAGAGAGAAACCTTTGTTATCCTTCTTTTCATTCTTTGCCTTCATGTTCTGAAGCATTTCCATAATCTTCTTCATACCTTAGATCTCCTTTACTTTTAAATACATTTTATTTATTACCACATGCCCATGGCAGACATGTCATAACCCTTTTTACGCTCCGATATTGTCATACAGACTGTACATCGGCATCATGATCGCCAGCACGATCGGCACAACGACCACTGCCATCACGATAATGATGAGCGGTTCCATCGCTGCGAGCAGCGACTGCGTCGTCATCTCCACTTCCTCGTCGTAATACGCCGCGATCTTGTCGAGCATATCCTCCATATTACCGGTTTCCTCACCGATCTCAATCATGTGATAGACCATCGGTGGAAAGACACCGGATTGTTCCAGCGGCTTGGAAAGCGGAATACCCCGGCTGACCTCTTCCTGCGCTTCCTTGAGCGCCGCCCTGACCACCTGATTTTTCATCATGCCGGTAACAAGTTCCAACGCATCGACCAGCTGGATACCGGAGCCCATCAGCGTGGATAACGTACGTGTCATACTGGCGCTTGCCGTCTTGATATTGAGGGTTCCGATCATCGGAAGCTTGAGCATCAATCTTCCCCAGAGGATTGCTCCGTGTTCCGTCTTCTTAAACGACTTAATGAATAACACGATGCCCACAACGATGGCAACCATCAAAAACCATTTATGTACAAAGAAATCACTGACCGCCATGACCGCACGCGTGATGCCCGGAAGCGTTCCGCCAACTTCGTCAAACTGCGCCGTAAAGGTCGGCACGATCTTGATCATCATGATCGCAACGATCGCAATGATGACAACGATCAGGATCACCGGATAGATCGCCGATTTCACGATCAGCCCCTTCAGGTGTGCTTCCTTCTCAAACTGCCCGCCGATTCGGTTAAATGCCTTATCGATACTACCGGATGCCTCTCCCGCTGCAATCATATGTACCATCAGCTCCGGAAAAATCTTCGGATGCTGGGACATCGCCACCGCAAGAGAATCACCTTTCTGCACGGAGTCGCGCACATCCGCGATCGCTGCGGCAAACCGCTTGTTTTCTGTCTGCTCCGAAAGCATATTTAAGGCTTCGATCACAGTTACACCGGCGTTTAACACACTCTCAAACTGCCGGCAGAAGACGGAAAGTTCGCGGACGCTGACCGCTTTTCCGATATGAATTTCCAGATCCTTGTTGAATGCATTCGCCCGCGCGATGGATACGATCGTACTGCCGCCCGCCTTCAGTTCCGCGGTCGCGATCTCGATATTCTGCGCTTCGATCGTGCCGGATTTCGGCTTGCCGTCCTGTCCTACGATCTCATACTTGTAACTTGCCATCTCCGCCTCCTAATACAGTTTCTGCTGCATCGCAGCGGTATCCTGTGCATACTCGACGGCATTGGCGCCATCGATCCTGTGCTTTAAGTACAGATTGAAAAGTGACTCGTCCATCGTCTGCATGCCAAGCTTTTTGCTCGTCTGCATGATCGATGGAATCTGGTGCGCTTTGTCCTCGCGGATCAGATTCTTGATCGCCGGCGTCCCGAGCATGACCTCGAACGCCGCCACTCTGCCTTTGCCATCGATGGTCGGCAGAAGCTGCTGCGAGATGACCGCCTCCAGAACCGATGCAAGCTGCGAACGGATCTGGTTCTGCTGATGCGGCGGGAACACATCGACGATACGCTCGATCGTCGGTGCCGCACCGATCGTATGCAGGGTCGAAAATACCAGATGGCCGGTCTCTGCCGCGGTAATCGCCGTGGAGATCGTGTCAAAGTCTCGCATCTCGCCCACCAGAATGATATCCGGATCCTCACGGAGAGCCGCACGAAGCGCGTTGCCGTACGAATCCGTATCCAGTCCAATTTCCCTCTGGTTTACGATCGACCGGATATGTTTATGTAAATACTCAATTGGGTCTTCCAGTGTAATGATATGTTCGTTTCGTGCCTTATTGATGACATCGATGAGGGACGCCAGTGTCGTTGACTTACCGCTTCCGGTCGGTCCCGTTACCAGAACCAGTCCTCTCTTTTTCTTGGTAAGCTCTAAGACCGCCCCCGGTACCCCAAGCTGATCCGGCGCCGGGATGTCGCTTGCCACAATTCGCAGCACTGCCGCATAGGAGCCTCTCTGATGAAAGGCATTCACACGGAAGCGTCCGATACTCGGATCGGAATATGCGAAATCGACTTCGCCGACTTCTTCCATGGTCTGTTTCTGCTTTGGGCCAAACATCGACTCCACCAGCTGCTGCGTCATCGCCGGTGTCAGCCGCTCGAAGCCATCCATCTCATAGAGCGTGCCGCTGATTCGACATTTGGGTCTGACTCCTACTGTGATATGTACATCGGATGCATGATTTTCTTTTGCGATAGAAAGAAGTGTGTGCATTGATAATTCCATTTTTAAAAACCCCTTTATTCATCATCCTCTTCGTAAGCTACCCGTCGCACTTCCTCGACTGTGGTAATTCCCCTGAGTGCATACTCCACTGCACTCATACGAAGCGTTTTCATTCCATGCTTTCGTGCAATCTCCTCCAACACGTCCGCATTCTCACCCCTGTTGATCGCCTGTCTTAAGTCGGAGGTAATCGGCATGATCTCATAGACACCGATTCGTCCGAAATAGCCGGTTCCGCCGCAGCGGACGCACTCTTTGTGCCCCGGTGTACGCACCTGTATGCGTTTCGGGCTGCCGGCAAAGCCAAGCGTTTTTTTCTCTTCTTCGGTTGCGTCCCTTACCACGCCGCACGCCGGACAGACGCGCCGCACCAGACGCTGCGCGATCACACCGACCACAGAGTCTGCGATCAGATAATTTTCCACTCCCATATCCGCCAGACGCGTGATAGTGTTGGCAGAACTGTTGGTATGTAAGGTACTGACAACCAGATGGTCGGTGATTGATGCCTTGACTGCGATCTCCGCCGTCTCCTGATCTCGGATTTCTCCGATCATAATGATATCCGGATCCTGACGCAGGATCGAACGAAGCGCGCTGCCGAAGGTCAGCCCCGCCTTCTCGTTTACCTGCACCTGATTGACACCGTTTAGATTGGCCTCAACCGGATCCTCAACCGTGATAATATTGACACCTTCCACGTTCAGCTCACTGAGCGCTGTATAAAGCGTGGTGGACTTACCGCTTCCGGTCGGTCCCGTTACCAGAATCAGTCCGTTCGGATGGCTTAGGATACGATTGAATTTTTCCAGTTCTTCATCCGGGAATCCCAAATCCCTTTTATCCATGGTGAGTGCCTTCTTCTGCGCAAGTCGCATAACGACTTTCTCACCGTAAACCGTCGGAAGAACGGATACTCGGATATCGTACTCCTGACGGTCGACAATGCTTGTGGCCCGTCCGTCCTGTGGGCGGCGCTTCTCGGATATATCAAGTCCGCTGACAATCTTGATTCGTGCGATCAAAGCCGCATGCAGACCGATATCGTGCCGCATCGCTTCATGCAGCACTCCATCGACACGAAACCGGATGCGCACCTGATTTTCCATCGGTTCAATATGGATATCACTGGCTCGTTTATGGACTGCCTGCTCGATGATCTGCGCGAGAAGCTTAACGATCGGTGCCTGCTGCACGCTGCTTTCTTCGCCGCTTCCCGGTTCGACCGCGGCTCTCGCTTTGGCCTGTTCTTCCCGTTCTCTTGTGTACTGCTCCGCTACTCGGAGCGCTTCCGCGTTGCCGTAATACCGGTCGATCGCCGCAGCAATATCACTTGTCGCGGCCACATACCGTTCCACCTGGCAGCCCGTGATGATCGAAATATCGTCCATCGCACGGATATCCAGCGGATCGCTCATCGCCACTTTAAGGAGATTCGGATTCTTCTCATTAAACTGAAAAGGGATCAGCATATACTTTCGAAGAACGGACTCTTCGACCAGTCTGA
>CAKRKX010000077.1 GCA_934358675.1 uncultured Agathobacter sp.
GGTTAAGACGCCGCCCTCTCACGGCGGAAACACGGGTTCGATTCCCGTACGGACTGCTTAAGACAGATGTGAAATTCACATCTGTTTTTTTGATTCATAGGAAGTTCCTTCCTATTTTATTTTAGAAAAATGCGAGAAATTACGCTTTTTCCCTTGAAATAAGAAGGAAAGAGTGTTATGATTCATTTTAGTAACATAGTCAACTAGGTTGAGAGAGGGCATCGGTCCTCTCTCAATTCACGTTTTAGACCCTATAGAAAAGAGGTGGAAGCATATGTCTAAGGCGGATATTTACGAAGCAAAGACAGAAAGCCTCATTCTGCCGATCCTGGAAAGAATGAATTTTGAACTGGTGGATGTGGAATATGTGAAGGAAGGTAGTGTCTGGTATCTTCGCGCGTACATTGACAAAGAAGGCGGTATCACGGTGAATGACTGTGAGGCTGTCGCAAGAGAGATGAACGAGATACTTGACAGAGAAGACTTTATTCCTGATTCGTACACCTTTGAGGTGAGTTCTCCGGGACTTGGAAGACCTCTTAAGAAGGAAAAGGATTTCGTTCGCAATATGGGCAAGGATGTTGAAATCCGCACCTATCGTGCCATCGATCGCTGCAAAGAGTTTGTCGGAATCTTGAAAGCTTACGACAAGGACAGCGTGACGATCACGGATGAGAACGGAGACGACCGTACATTCCTGAGAACGGAGATTGCTCTGATTCGTCAGGCAGTCATCTGGTAGAAGGATGTATTGTATTATTTTTCGAAAATTTAGCGTAAGATAACACAACAAATAGGAGGAAAGAATCATGAATAATGAGTTATTAGAAGCGTTAAACATATTGGAACAGGAGAAGAACATCAGCAAGGAAACTTTGCTTGAGGCGATTGAGAATTCTCTGCTGACAGCCTGCAAGAACCATTTCGGCAAGGCAGACAATGTAAAAGTTGTCATTGATCCGGAAACTTGCGAATATCATTGTTTTCAGGAAAAGACCGTTGTTGAGGAAGTGGAGGATCCGATCGAGCAGATCTCACTTGTCAATGCACAGATGATCAACAGAAAGTATGAGCTTGGTGATATTGTTCAGGTTGAGGTAAAATCCAAGGAGTTCGGACGTATCGCAACACAGAATGCGAAGAACGTCATCTTACAGAAGATCCGCGAGGAAGAGCGCAAGGTGATCTATGATGAGTACAACGGACTTGAGAAGGAAGTAGTAACCGGTATTGTTCAGCGTTATGTCGGACGCAATGTCAACATCAACCTCGGTAAGGCCGATGCGCTTCTGACAGAGAGTGAGCAGATCAAAGGCGAGGTATTCCAGCCGACCGAGAGAATCAAGGTTTACATTCTTGAGGTTAAGGCAACACCGAAGGGACCGAAGATCCTTGTTTCAAGAACGCATCCGGAACTTGTCAAGAGACTGTTTGAGTCCGAGGTTGCCGAGGTTCGTGAGGGAATCGTCGAGATCAAGGCTATTTCCCGTGAGGCAGGAAGCAGAACAAAGATTGCGGTATGGTCCAACGATCCGGATGTTGATCCGGTAGGTGCATGTGTCGGTATGAACGGTGCGCGTGTCAATGCGATTGTAAACGAGCTGCGTGGCGAGAAGATCGATATCATCACATGGGATGAGAACCCTGCAATCCTGATCCAGAACGCGTTAAGCCCTGCAAAGGTTATCTCCGTTATCGCAGATGCGGATGAGAAGGCAGCCAAAGTTGTTGTTCCGGATTATCAGTTATCCCTTGCAATCGGTAAGGAAGGTCAGAATGCAAGACTTGCAGCAAGACTTACCGGATTCAAGATCGATATCAAGAGTGAGACACAGGCGCGTGAGTCCGGTGATTTCATTGATTATGAGAACGATTACGAAGATGATTATGAGGATGAGGACGGATATTATGAAGACTACGACTCTGATGAGAATTATGAGTCTGACGAGAATGCAGTCGATGAGTCCGGTTCAGAGGAATAATTATGGCAAATAAGAAGATCCCAATGCGCCAGTGTGTGGGCTGTGGCGAGATGAAGGCAAAAAAAGAATTGATCCGTGTCATTAAGACGGAGGACGAAGTGCTCCTTGATGCGACCGGTAAGAAGAACGGACGAGGCGCATATATCTGCGCAGATCCGGAATGCCTGAAGAAAGCCAGAAAGTCCAAGGGGCTGGAGCGTTCCCTTAAGGTTGCGATCCCGGATGCGGTGTACGACAATCTGGAAAAGGAGATGAGTACATTTGCAAAATGATAAAGTGTTATCCATGCTGGGAATTGCAGCGAAGTCAGGTAATGTAGTGAGCGGCGAATTTTCCACGGAGAAAGCGGTAAAGTCCGGTCAGGCCTATCTGGTCATTGTCTCTGCGGAGGCATCCGAGAATACGAAGAAGAGTTTCTTCAATATGACGGATTTTTACCATGTGCCATGTTACTGCTATGGAAGTAAGGAAGATCTTGGAAGATGTATCGGAAAAGAGTTTCGTGCGTCCCTCGCAGTCGTTGATGAGAATCTGGCAAAAGCGGTGGAAAGCAAGCTTGAGATGATAAAAACTGAATAACGGAGGTAATTCATTTATGGCAAAAATGAGAGTTCATGAACTCGCAAAAGAGTTAAATATAAAATCACAGGAAATTATTGATGCGTTAAGCACAACCGAATATGCGGTCAAGAGTGCTTCAAGCGGTCTTGAGGATGAGGCGCAGAAGGTTGTTCGAAACAAATTCACAAAGAAGGCGGCTCCGAAGGCAGAGGCAAAGCCGGCTCCAAAAGCAGAGACTAAGCCGGCACAGAAGACAGAGGAGAAGAAGGATGACAAGGGAGCAGACGCTAAGGAGCGCCCGAAGAAGAAATCCAGCATCTCGGCAGTCTTAAATGCACAGTACAGCAAGCAGTCAAGAAGACCGGGACAGGGCGGCAACGGTAATGGAAACGGAAATAACCGTGGCAATAATCGCGGACCGAGAAGAGACAACAATGCCAGACCGGAGCAACACAGTATCATCCGTCCGCGTCCGGTAGGTGAGCGTGCAATGCGCCCAATCAGCGAGCGTACCGCAAACAATGTGGATGAGTTTGCAGAGTCACGTCCGGCAAAGGCACAGAGCAACGATAAGCCACGTCAGCAGAATAATAACCGTCCGAACAATGACAGAAATGATCGTGGAAATCGTCCGAACGGAGATCGCAATGAGCGCGGAAATCGCCCAAATAATGATCGTAACGATCGCGGCAACCGTCAGAACGGAGACAGAAACGATCGCGGCAATCGCGGAGGGTTCGGTGGCAACCGTCCAAACGGAGACAGAAATGACCGTGGCAACCGCGGTGGAGACAGAAATGATCGCGGCAATAACAGAGGCCGTCTGGATAAGGAGATCAACCGCTTCAACAAGGAGAGCGCAGCTGCAGCTCCGGATGATGTAAGAGGTAAGGAGAGCCGTTCTAACGATCGTAGAAACAACAATAACAACAGAAGGCAGGAACATGATAAGCTTGGCGGAAAGCGTCAGGAGAATTATGTAAACTTAGAGAAGCACGGTGGCAAGAAGAAGCCGCAACAGCAGCCACAGAAGCCGAAGGAAGATGAAGATGTAATCAAGACCATCACACTTCCGGAGAAGATGACGATCCGTGAGCTTGCCGACAAGATGAAGGTTCAGCCATCCGTAATCGTGAAGAAACTGTTCATGAAGGGACAGATGGTAACGGTAAATCAGGAAGTTGACTTCGATGCGGCAGAAGAGATCGCTTTGGAATTCAATTATATCTGTGAGCCGGAGGAGAAGGTCGATGTGATCGCCGAACTTCTCAAGGAAGATGAGGAGAATCCGGAAGATATGGTTGCACGTCCGCCTGTTGTCTGTGTTATGGGACACGTTGATCACGGTAAGACATCCTTACTCGATGCAATCCGTTCCACACGTGTGACAGACCGCGAGGCTGGTGGTATCACACAGCATATCGGTGCATCCGTTGTATCTATCAACGGACAGAACATCACATTCCTGGATACTCCGGGACATGAGGCGTTTACCGCAATGCGTATGCGTGGTGCGAATTCAACGGATATCGCAATCCTCGTTGTTGCTGCCGATGACGGTGTTATGCCACAGACGGTCGAAGCGATCAACCATGCGAAAGCAGCCGGTGTTGAGATCATCGTTGCAGTCAACAAGATCGATAAGCCGAGTGCCAATATTGAGAAAGTAAAACAGGAGCTGTCCGAGTACGAGCTGATTCCGGAAGATTGGGGTGGAAGCACTATTTTCTGTCCTGTATCTGCACATACTAAGGAAGGTATCGACAATCTCCTTGAGATGATCCTTCTGACAGCAGAAGTATTAGAGCTTAAGGCAAACCCGAACCGTAATGCAAGAGGTCTTGTCATTGAGGCACAGCTGGATAAGGGACGCGGTGCGGTTGCAACCGTTCTTGTTCAGAAGGGTACACTTCATGTCGGTGATTCCATCGCCTGCGGAAGCTGCTACGGTAAAGTCCGTGCGATGATCGATGACAAGGGTGCGCGAGTGAAGAAGGCAATCCCTTCGACACCGGTTGAGATTCTTGGTCTTAACAGTGTTCCGGCAGCTGGCGAGACATTCGTTGTCTGCGATTCCGATAAGGAAGCAAAAGCATTTGCTGACACTTATATTTCCGAGGAGAAGAACCGTCTGATCGAGGATACCAAGGCGAAGATGTCACTTGACGATCTGTTCTCACAGATCCAGTCCGGTAACATGAAAGAACTTGATCTCATCGTTAAGGCAGACGTTCAGGGTTCTGTTGAGGCAGTAAAACAGTCACTTGTGAAGCTGTCCAACGAAGAAGTTGTTGTTAAGGTTATCCACGGCGGTGTTGGTGCAATCAACGAGTCCGATGTTATCCTTGCATCCGCTTCCAATGCGATCATCATTGGATTTAACGTTCGTCCGGACCCTGTTGCAAAGGTGACTGCGGACAACGAAGGCGTAGATATCCGTCTCTACAAGGTTATCTATAACGCGATCGAGGATGTGGAAGCTGCTATGAAGGGTATGCTTGATCCTGTATTTGAGGAGAAAGTGATCGGTCATGCAGAGATCCGTCAGATCTTCAAGGCATCCGGAGTCGGCAATATCGCAGGTTCTTATGTGCTTGACGGTGTGATGGAGCGTGGTTGTAAGGTTCGTATCTCCCGTGAGGGAACACAGATCTTCGAGGGCGATCTTGCATCACTCAAGCGTTTCAAAGATGATGTCAAGGAAGTTAAGACCGGATACGAGTGTGGTCTTGTATTCGACGGCTTTAACGACATTCAGGAGTTTGATCAGGTAGAAGCTTATAAGATGGTAGAAGTACCAAGATAGGAATTAGAATGAGAAAAAACAGCATTAAAAATATTCGTATCAATGAAGAGGTTATGCGGGAATTGTCCAACATTATCCGCGGGGAGATCAAAGACCCGCGGATCAACCCGATGACCAGTGTGGTTGCAGTGGAAGTGGCACCGGATCTCAAGACTGCCAAAGCATACATCAGTGTGCTCGGTGATGAGCAGTCACAGAAGGACACCCTTGCAGGACTGAAGAGTGCCGAAGGCTTTATCCGTGTGAAGCTTGCAAAGTCCATCAATCTGCGCAATACACCGGAGATCAAGTTTGTGCTGGATCAGTCCATTGAGTATGGAATCCGCATGTCCAAGATGATTGATGACGTTACAAAAGATCAAAAGGAGTCTATGGATGAGTAAACTGGATACTGTTCTTGAAGGTAAGACATCAGTAGGAATTGCCGGACATGTGCGCCCGGACGGCGACTGTGTGGGATCGACACTTGCGGTCTACAACTACATTCGTCTCTATTACCCGGAGATTGATGTGCGCCTTTATCTGGAACCGATTCCGAACATTTTCAAATTTATGGCACATGCTGCGGATATCAAAAACGAGTATACCGATGAGATCGTCTTTGATCTGTTCATCGCAGAGGATTGCGGTGACACAGGACGACTCGGCAATGCTGCCAAGTACTTTGAGAATGCAAAGCATACGTTCTGCATTGATCATCATGTGAGCAATCAGGCGTTTGCAGATGATAATTATATTTTCCCGGATGCAAGTTCGACCTGCGAGCTTGTGTTCGAACTGATGGATGAGCAGAAGATCACAAAGGAGATCGCGGAGTGTCTGTACACCGGTATGGTGCATGACACAGGCGTTTTCCAGTATTCCTGCACATCCGCCAAGACGATGAACATTGCCGGACGTCTTATGGACAAAGGCATTGATTACTCCAGGATCATCGATGAGACATTCTATACGAAGACCTACAATCAGAACCGTATCATGGGTCTTGCTTTGATCAAAAGCAAGCTTTATCTGGACGGTCAGTGTATCGTAAGTTCCATCACACAGGAGGAGATGCGCGAGTATGATGTACTTCCGAAGCATCTTGACGGTATCGTCAGCCAGCTTCGTGTGACCAAGGATACAAAGGTTGCGGTATTTCTCTATGAGAATGAGGACGGCACATACAAGGCAAGTTTCCGCGTGAACGGAGACTTCGATGCGGCTTCCCTCGCAATGAAGTTCGGTGGCGGCGGTCATGTGAAAGCGGCCGGCTGCACGATGCAGGGAGAGCTGGATGAGATCGAGGCAACACTCGTCGGTGAGATTGCAGCAAGATTATAGTTTTTACAGGTTAGAACATGATAAACGGAATTGTAAACGTATATAAAGAAAAGGAATTTACAAGCTTTGATGTCGTGGCAAAGATGCGTGGCATTTTTCAGCAGAAGAAGATCGGACATACCGGAACGCTCGACCCGGATGCGGAGGGGGTTCTTCCGGTATGCCTCGGCCGTGCGACCAAAGTCTGTGATCTGCTGACCGACAAAGACAAGGAGTACGAAGCCGTGCTCCTTCTTGGCGTTGTGACGGACACACAGGATCTGTCGGGTGAAGTGCTGGAAGAAAAACCGGTTACGGCAACGGAGGATGAGGTGAGAACTGCCATCCTTTCCTTTGTCGGGGATTATATGCAGGTGCCACCGATGTATTCGGCACTCAAAGTGAACGGCCAGAAGCTGTACGATCTCGCAAGAAAAGGCGTTACTGTGGAGCGCAAGGCGCGACCGGTGACGATCCATGCGATAGAGATCCTTTCCGTTGATCTTCCGGAGGTTCGCATGCGTGTGCATTGTTCTAAGGGAACGTATATCCGCACGCTTTGTCAGGACATCGGGGAGAAGCTCGGATGCGGCGGTTGTATGAAATCACTGCTTCGCACGCGGGTTGCGGCATTTGCGATCGAAGATGCGCTGAAACTGGACGAGCTTGAAGCACGCTTAAAAAGCGGTGACAAGAGTTTTATCCATTCTGTGGATTCGGTATTTATGCAGTATGAGAAGGCTTCGGTCCTTGAGACTGCGGACAAGCTTGTGAGAAACGGAAACCGGATTCCGGAAGAACTGATCTGCAATATGCAGGATTGTTATAAGAAAGAATGCATTCGCCTCTACGGATGGGAGGGGACTTTAATCGGTCTGTATGCCTATAAGCCGGAGACGAACGATTTTAAACCGATTAAATTATTTCAGACAGAA
This sequence comes from uncultured Agathobacter sp., assembly GCA_934358675.1. GTDB lineage: Bacteria > Bacillota > Clostridia > Lachnospirales > Lachnospiraceae > Roseburia. Next base: position 7,587 of record CAKRKX010000077.1, read on the forward strand.
TTATGATGCAATATATTCACAATACATTTGATTTTAAAATAGAAGAAGAGACCGTGATCACGCTCGGCAAGTTTGACGGGCTGCACAGAGGACATGAACTTTTGATGGAGAGTCTGCTTGCGTGGAGAGAAAAGTATCACTATAAGGCCGTGGTATTTACCTTTGATATTCCGCCAAAGCGACAGGTCAACAGTGTGGACACGCGTGTGTTGACGACCAATGCGGAGAAGTATGCGATCTTTGAGCGGACAGGCGTGGATTATCTGATCGAGTGTCCGTTTACGCCGGAAGTGATGTGCATGGAGCCGAAGGCATTCATCGAGTGGATGGTGCGTTCCCTGCATGCAAAATGCTTTGTTGTCGGAAACGATTTTCATTTCGGGCACAACCGGGCGGGGGATTATAAGGTACTGCGGCAGTATGCGGATGAATACGGATACGAAGTGGTTGTTCTTGATAAGATGCAGGAGGATGGCAGAGATATCAGCAGCACGTACATACGTGAGGAGATCAATCTCGGACATATCGAGAAAGCCAATCATCTGCTGGGCTATGAATTTTTTGTCAAAAGCACTATTATTCACGGAAGACAGCTCGGTCGTCAGATCGGCATTCCGACGATCAATATGGAACTTCCGCAGGAGAAGCTGCTCCCGCCGAACGGTGTGTATGCGACACGCGTTTTTCTGGATGGTGTGTGGCACAAAGGTGTGACGAATGTCGGATGTAAGCCGACGGTAAGCAAGACGCAGATGATCGGTGTGGAGACACACATTCTTGATTTCAACGAAGATGTTTACGGAAAAGAGGCAGAAGTCTGCTTTTTACATTTCATTCGACCGGAAAAGAAATTTGCTTCGATCGATGAATTGCAGGCACAGATGGAACGAGATGTGGCGACAAGTCGTCAATTTAACTAGAAATATTACAGAATTGTTACATATATATTGACAAACTGAAATATTCTTGCTATACTCGTCTATGTTGTGATGAGGCGAATTTGATTTCAGTTTGGAGGAATCTATGAAATTCAATGATTTGAACAAAAAGAGAGCCGGCGTTGTTGTTGCCTGTGCTCTTGTAGTCGGCGGAGTTGCCGTATATACAGGAACAAGCAGTCTTGCAAATAAGGTTCAGGATACAACCGGTCTGAATGCGGGAGTATCTCTTGCTTTAAATGCAAATGATATCGAATCGATCGACGTTACCGCGGGACTGACAGACGTGATGTTTGATACGTCAAGTGTTGGCGTGACGGATACGGATATAGGTGCGGTGGCACAGTCTTTGGATGAGGCATCCGGCGCGTCTGTTGCTTCGGATAAAGAAGTACTGACAGATGCGACAGTGTCGGAGGACACCGAGAAATCTGTTGCGGAATTATGCGGTTATGAAAACCTTGGAATGTCGAATATCAGTGATGGCAATCTGAATATCCGTAAGAAAGCAACCACAGACAGTGAAATCGTTGGTAAAATGACGAAGAATAATGCCTGTGAGATCCTTGGCACAAAGGATGATTGGACGAAGATCAAGTCCGGCAGCGTGACCGGTTATGTTAAGAGTGAATATCTTTATACGGGCGATGACGCAATCAAGGCGGCAGAAGAGTCGGTCATTACCGTTGCGACTGTAAATACAACGACACTGCGTGTGCGCAAGAGACCTTCGACTGATTCGGAGATTGTCTCTCTTGTAGGAGAGGGCGAGGATCTGACGGTCGAGAAGATCATAGATGGTTGGTATAAAGTTGAAGTGGATGATGAGAAAGGATTTATTTCCGGAGAGTTCGTTGATATCTCACAGAAACTTCCGACCGCTTCAAGTATCAAGGAATTAAACAAGACTGCAGAGGACGGTTCTTCAAGCACCGGTATGTCTTTAGTGCAGTATGCGTTACAGTTTGTCGGCAACCGTTATGTATGGGGCGGAACAAGCCTGAAATACGGTGTTGATTGTTCCGGATTTACTATGCAGGTATATGCACATTACGGAATTTCACTTCCGCATCATGCGGCTTCCCAGCCGGGATACGGAAGAAGAGTGAGCGCATCCGAGGCAAAACCGGGAGATCTTTTCTTCTACAGCAACGGTGGTGGAATCAACCATGTTGCAATCTACATCGGAAACGGACAGGTTGTGCATGCGAGCAATCCGAGAACCGGAATTAAGATTTCAAACGCATATTATCGTACACCGGTATGTGTCGTTAGATATTTGTAAAAAGATGTTTACAAACCACTGAGACATATGTTATATTGTTTTAGTATGGTTTAGCCCATATTCGGTAGATGGACACTCCGACCTTCTGCTGATTATCGGGTATAAAAATAATTTAAGGAGGATCAAGAAATGATCGCAAAAGACAAGAAACAGGCAATTATCGCTGAGTACGGCAGAACACCGAATGACACTGGTTCACCAGAGGTTCAGGTTGCTATCTTAACAGCCAGAATCCAGGAGCTCACTGAGCATCTGAAAGAGAATCCTAAGGATCACCATTCAAGAAGAGGTATGCTTAAGATGATCGGTCAGAGACGTGGATTATTATCTTACTTAAAGGAAATCGATATTGAGAGATATCGTTCTTTAATCGAGCGTTTAGGTCTCAGAAAATAATTGTAATTCAAGAGCGGAGTTTCTATTCCGCTCTTGTTTTTGTTGCAGGGCTTTTTACCGGGACCACTGAAGAGTGCATAGCGGCTATGCGTTGTTCAGTAGTTTCGGGGTTCTGCAGATCAGATGAGAATATTTTTTAAGGAGAGAGAACATGTACAAAAGTTATTCAATGGAACTTGCCGGAAGAACTCTTACCGTAGATATCGGAAGAGTGTGCGCACAGGCAAACGGTGCTGCACTGTTAAAATACGGCGAGACAACAGTTTTATCAACTGCGACAGCTTCAGACAAGCCTAGAGATGGTATTGACTTCTTCCCACTCAGCGTTGAGTTTGAGGAGAAGATGTATTCTGTAGGAAAGATTCCGGGAGGATTTAACAAGCGTGAGGGTAAGGCATCTGAGAATTCCATTCTTACCGCCCGCGTGATCGACCGTCCTATGAGACCGTTATTCCCGAAGGATTACCGTAATGACGTAACTCTTAATAATATGGTTATGTCCGTAGATCCGGAGTGCCGTCCTGAGCTGGTTGCCATGATCGGTGCTGCATTATCTACCACAATTTCCGATATCCCGTTTGATGGACCATGTGCTATGACACAGATGGGTATGAAGAACGGCGAATTCATCGTAAACCCTTCCCAGAAAGATTGGGATGAGGGAGATCTTAAGCTTACCGTAGCTTCTACCGCTGCCAAGGTTATTATGATCGAGGCCGGTGCCAACGAGATTCCGGAAGCCAAGATGATCGAGGCTATTTACAAGTGCCACGAAGTAAACCAGACAATTATCGCTTTTATCAACAAGATCCGCGAGGAAGTTGGTAAGCCAAAGCATGAGTATACAAGCTGTGCAATTCCTGAGGAAATGTTTGCAGCAATGCGCGAGATCGTTACTCCTGAGCAGATGGAAGAGGCTGTATTTACTGATGAGAAGCAGGTAAGAGAGGAGAACATCCGTCAGATCACAGAGAAGTTCGAGGAAGCTTTCGCAGAGAACGAAGAGTGGCTGGCAGTACTCGGTGAGGCTGTATACCAGTATCAGAAGAAGACGGTCCGCAAGATGATCTTAAAGGATCACAAGCGTCCGGACGGACGTGCGATCGATCAGATCCGTCCACTCGCTGCAGAGGTTGATCTGATCCCTAGAGTACATGGTTCTGCAATGTTTACCCGTGGACAGACACAGATCTGTGACGTTGTTACACTTGCTCCGTTATCTGAAGTTCAGAAGATCGACGGACTTGATGAGAACGTTACAACTAAGAGATATATGCATCATTACAACTTCCCGTCATACTCTGTTGGAGAGACAAAGCCTAGCCGCGGACCTGGACGTCGTGAGATCGGTCACGGAGCATTGGCTGAGAGAGCATTGATTCCGGTACTTCCTTCTGTTGAGGAGTTCCCGTATGCGATCCGTGCCGTATCTGAGACATTCGAGTCAAACGGATCAACTTCTATGGCGTCTACCTGTGCATCCTGCATGTCACTGATGGCTGCCGGTGTTCCAATCAAGAAGATGGTAGCCGGT